>CANQFF010000080.1 GCA_947598345.1 uncultured Bacilli bacterium | reverse complement strand
TCGGTGCGTTCACTTTTTTTTGCTTTTCTTTATTTCTTTATTTTATACAGCTTTGATTAACAAAGGAATTTATTCAATAAATTTATTTAACAATAAAAAGATCAATCCTGATCTTTCAAAGCTACATATTTTTCTAATTCTTTTTTATTGCCGTTTTTAAATTCATTTAAAAATAAAGTTTTAAATTTTTCTAATTTTAATTCTAATGTTTTTATTTTTTTTAATAATTTATCATCTTTTGTTTCATCAAACATTTTTTTTGTTTTTTCCAATTCAGTTTTTGAATCTGAAAATTGAACAAGATATTTTGCCATCTTAGGTGTTAAGGTAAATCTAATATCATTCAAACTTTCTTTCATAAAAATCCTTTCTTTAAAACTTATTATTTTTCAGTCTTTTTTTGTAATATAAAATATTTACATTCATAACTGCATAAATTTTTCAAATATTCGTCCTTAAATTTAATGTCATTTATTTTATTACATATTTTATTTAATTTGTTGCAAAAACCTTTAAGTCTAAGTTTACCATAAGACCAATCACCTATAATATAATCATATGGTTCGAAATAATCTGTATATTTTTCCTTAAATGCTTCAAAGTCATAACCATCTTTATAATTTTCTATTAGTTCATATTTATTACCATCTATTTCTATCATTAATACACCTTCTTAAAAGAATAACTTACTTCTTTATATTTTACCAGATTTGATGAAGAATTCCAAGTCATGTAACCACCTTTTAAACCATTATCGTATAAAGCTTGTATTTGTTCAGATATTTTACTTGAATCATAAACTATTTTTGGCGTTTTTGTAGCATTATAAGTCTGTATCCAAGTTCTAACAACTGCAGGAGTTGGTATTATTTCTTGTTTAGATATAACATATTTACTCCACTCGTTTAATAATTTATATGGGACAGTCCATACAACTTCGCTTATCCCATATTCGTGTGCGTTAAAATGATCTGGGTATGGCATACCACTTATTACATCAGCAATATTTGAAATTGCAGGCCAAAATTGTCCATATGCAGTTACATAATTAGAAGCACTCTCACCAAAAACATCTATTGATACATAGCCTCCAACTTCGTGTATTTTATCACACGCGTACATGATAAAGCCTTGCAAAGCTTCTGCTTTTTCTTCGTTATATGTATTTCCTAAATTGATTGTACCATTTTTTTCTAAAGATCCAGTTCTATCTGGGAATCTTACATAATCAAATTGTATCTCATTGAATCCAATTTCTTCTACAGCTTCTATTGCAAGGCTAACATTAAATTCCCAAACATATCTATTATAGGCACTTGGCCAATAAGATCCATTATGACTAAAAGGACTACCAGCACTATTTTTAATAGCTGTTTCTTTATGATCTTCTACAAAATATGAATCTTTAAACACAGTTATTCTACCAATAACATATAAACCTGCATCTTTAGCTTTTTTAACATATTCTTTATATTTTTCATAGGCATTTAATGCATGATTAAAATTAGTAGGAGAATATGCTTTCATTACTTCAGAATTATATGCTGGGGATGTATTATCTTTTATATCTATTACAAAAGCATTTATATTATTGTTTATTGCAAAATCTATATAACTATCTATATTTTTTACAGCCCCACTGTTTATATATATACTTCTAACCTCATCAGGCATAACATTATCTTTAAATTTAGGTTTATCATATGGGTAGTAATCTAAATCAACAGCACTACCTCCACCTAAACTATTACCCATTTTTGATAAATATTCTTGAATACCGTTTTCATCATATACTTTAGTACTTTCTTCTTTTGTACTAACTAAATATTTTCCATAAACATAACCTTCAATATCACCATATTTAATTTTATATTTTTGAACACTACCATCTTCATTTAATTTATCATATCCTAATATTTCTACACTCTCGCCTTTTTTTACATAAGATTCTATTTTAGCTGTTGTGTCATCTTTATAAATCGTGGTACTTGTTCTAACAAATAGCTCTTTTTCACCTACAATATCATTTTTATTATCGGTTAAATTTTTTTCATTTATTAAATAATATTTATCATTATATTTTATTTTTACATAAATATCATCATTAATTTTCTCTTTATATTTATATGTGTAAACCTCGTTTCCCCTAGTAATAGATATGGATGGATTACTATCTAAATCATAAAGTGTAACTTGTGTCTCATCACTACAAACATAATTTTTAATTTTCGGTGTTTCCTTTACATTTAAGTTTTTCATTAAAAATAGCATTACTATTGCAACTATTAAAACAATCATTACAATAACTAAAATTACTTTTTTCCCTTTTCTTTTCTTTTTCATACTTTCCACCAATTATAGTATAGCACATTTTAATTTTTTTTTGCACAATTATAAGAACAAAAGTCAAAATAAATTTTGACATAAATGCCATCACTGGCATTTTTTTCTACTTCATAAAGACTTAGTCTCTCCATAGACCAATTTCGGATAGTCGCTAC
>CANQFF010000079.1 GCA_947598345.1 uncultured Bacilli bacterium | reverse complement strand
CTTATCTCATGAGACATACTACTTAAGAAATCGCTTTTAGCACGATTGGCTTTTTCTGCTTGATTCTTAGCAAGTTCTAATTCATTTATCATTTTTACATCTGGATTTTCGATAGTGAAGTACATAATAAAAGTTACTAGACCTAACATAGGTGTTATAAATAAATATCCAGGATTTATAAATCTAATTACTATTGCAACACCTAAAATTAGAAATAATGAAAAAAATGGTACTAATTTTTTAAAATTTATATGCTTTCTATTTATTATAATTGAAATGCTACCTATCAAAAATGAAATTATACATGGAGTGAAAACTATATCAGTTGCCTTGCCATAAGAATATACGAATTTTCCATCATTAAAATAATTAAGTTCTGTTATTAAGGTTAAAAATATCGTTAATAACAACATTACAGTATAAACTATTTTAGGTAAAAAAGAATGATTAATAATTATATTTTGAACTTTTTTGTTATCTTTATATATAACCTTAAATTCATATTCAATAAGTGTAAAAGACCAACAAATTATGTAAATTAAAAATAATCTATTAACTACTTCATTCAATACTAAATATTTTTCTCTATTAACAACTAAGTAATAACATGATAATTCTAAAAGTAAACCTATCAAATTTAGAATACATAAAATAGAAAAAACTCTATTATCTAAATTTTTAACTCTATTCTTTTTGAAATAAATTATTGAAACTATTAAAAAATAAATAAATGTTAATACAATTGCAGTTATACCAATAATCATACTATCACATCCTAAAATTATTATATCATAAATATAAAAAATAAAATAGCAATTTACTATTTTATGTATTTTTTGGAGTCTTGTTTTTTTAACATTTCTTGATTAATCTCTTCTTTTAATTTTAATGTATCAACCTTACCAACAGATGTTAAAGGCATATTTTCTTTATATTTTATTAATGCTGGTTGAGAATATTCAGGTAATTTTTTTTCACAAATTAAACTTAATTCTTTTTCAAATTCACTATAATCAACCATATTATCATTTAAAACTATATAAGCACAAGGTAACTCTCCTTGAACATTGTCAATATCTGGCATACCAACAACCTTACACATTTTTACTTTAGGATGAGATTGAATTACGCTTTCAATAGCAGAAGGAAATATTTTAAATCCATCGTGTCTAACTATTATTCTTTTCATTCTATCCACAACAAATAAATTACCATCTTCTGTCATATACCCTATATCACCTGAATGTATCCATTCTTTTCCATCAGAATGAACTCTCTTAATATTATCAGTTTCTTTTTTATTATTAAAATACCCAATCATGACACTAGGGCCACTCATACAAATTTCACCCTGCTCATTATATCCTAATTCTACTCCTGTTTCAGGATCACATATAGCAATGTTAGATTTTGCAAATGGTATTCCTACACTACCAATTATATTATTTTCATTTGTAGTTCTTCCTATACTACCATTTACTTCAGTCATTCCATAACCCTTAGTAATTTTATATTTACAACCGTGTTCACTTAAAAATTTATTAGATGCAACTTCTAACTTTTTATCCATAGAATCTCCACCAACAGCACAAGTTATTAAATATGATAAATCAGCATTTTTTAATTTTTTACTGTTTATTATACTATTCCAATGTGATGGTACACCTGAAATATGATTAGGTCTATATTTTATAAGTAAATTATCGAATTCTTCTGGTTTAAATATAGGTATTAAAATTGTTTCCATACCTACACATAATGGAAAATGTAAACCTGTCCCTATTCCATATGCAATAAATGGAGGCATAATATCTAACCATCTATGTTCTCTTTTCAAATCAGTTGGGAATTGCATACTTTGAAAAGCCATAGCATTTATATTTTTATTAGATAATAAAACTCCTTTGGGTGCTCCTGTAGTTCCACCAGTATGAACTATAAGAACTGGTAATTCAGAAACATTTTCATCAACTGTAGAAAAATTTTTAATTTTATTTTTACCAGAATTGAAAAAATCTTTCCATGAAATAAAATTATTTTTTTCGTTATTTGCATTATCTTTATTTTTAAAACTTTCAAAAAACATTTTTGCTTTAAAACCTAAATTCATGACTAATGGTAGTGAATCAGCAGGTGAAACAGTTATTATATCTTTTATATTAGTAGTATTTTTAATATTAAGTAATTTTGGGATAGCAACATCTATAGCGATTAAAAGTTTAGAATCAACTTCATTTATATAGTCCTCAATACCATGAATACTTGTTCTTGGATCTATCATATTAGCAACAGCGCCAATTTTACTTAAAGCATAAAAAATATATACTGCCTCAGGTGTATTAGGTAAAGAAATTGATACTATATCCCCTTTTTTTACACCATAATTTCTCAAAGCATTTTCAGTTATATTAATATTATCAAACATTTCTTTAAAAGTAATTTTTCTTCCAAAATAATTTAATGCATTTCTATTTATATAATTTTTATTTTTATCATATAAGAAATCATATGCATTAACATCAGGTAAAGTTGCTTTAATTTCTTTTTCAGGATAATATTTTAACCAAACCTTATCTCTACTCGGATATCCTGTTTTTTCTCCTTTTAATGCTTTTTCTCTTAAAATCAAATCATTTTTTACTTCTTCAGACAAATTTTCTTCCATATTCTTTCCCCCGATCAAATTAGTCTTTATAAATTACATTTTTATTTTAACACACATCTCAAACAAATTACAAGTAAAATACTATTTGAATATTTTCGTTTGTACCTATTTTCAACAAAAATTTATCAAAAAATTAATATTAAATATAGTATATTTATAT
>CANQFF010000078.1 GCA_947598345.1 uncultured Bacilli bacterium | reverse complement strand
TTAAATATAAATATACTATATTTAATATTAATTTTTTGATAAATTTTTGTTGAAAATAGGTACAAACGAAAATATTCGCTATATTAGAATTTGACTTAGAAATGAAAAATATGATATAATTTTGTTACCTATGATAGAGGTGATAAAATGTCTAGTAAAGTGAAAGTAACATTAATTTTATGTGTAGTATTAATTATTACTACTATAACATTAACTATAAGAAATAAAGGGGTTACTTTATATAATAAAACTGGAGATATGACATCTATTATAATGAATGAGGTTGAACCTTATAGTACAGAATATGTATATAACTCATCAATGTCTTCATCAGCTGAACAAATAATATTACAAGAAGGCGTTAATGGTCTTGATTATACTTATGATGGAATAACATATACCCATTTAAGTGATATGACAAAACAGATAATAGAAGTTGGTACTGGAAAAGATGGTATTTATACAGGAAAGTTAACTGGATATGGGCCTGATTGTCCTGGATGTAGTTCGGTTGGAAATGTATCTTGTAGGACAAGAGAAGGAACAAATCATAGTTTAATAAATGATGGTATATATTATAAAGATACTACTTATGGTAGTGTAAGAATACTTGCAGCTGACAATTCAGCATTTCCTTGTGGAACAGTTATTAAAGTAAACAATGGAAGATTAACTGAATTTTATGGAATAGTATTAGATACTGGATCTTCTATGAGAAACGCGTGGAAATCTGGTAATGTCTGGATGGATTTAGCATTTCCATCACAAAGTGATGCAGCTAAAGGAAATGCGACTAGTTCAAATACTACATTTAGTGTACAAAGATGGGGTTGGTAATCCCATTTTTAACTTTAAGGAGGAATTATGGAATATTCACCTATTAAATTTAAAGAAAAAATGGAAAAATATAATTTTAATTTAAAAAAGTCTTTTGGTCAAAATTTTATAATAGATGAAAATATAATAGATAATATAATATTAAATTCTGACATAGATAACAATACACTTGTATTAGAAATAGGACCAGGAGCTGGATCTTTAACATATAAGTTAGCTAAGCATGCAAAAAATGTGCTTTGTTATGAAATAGATACATCATTAAAAGATATATTAGAAGAAAATTTAAAAGGATTAAATAATATTGAAATATTATTTAAAGATTTTCTTAAGGCTAATGTTAATGAAGATATAAAAAAATATAATTATAAAAAATTATATGTAGTAGCTAATCTTCCTTATTATGTTACAACTCCAATAATTATAAAATTTATAAGTGAGGAAATACCAGTAGATAAAATTGTAGTAATGGTTCAAAAAGAAGTTGGTGATAGATTTAAAGCTAAGCCAAATACAAAAGAATATAATTCTTTATCAGTTTATTTAAATTATTATTTTGTGGTAAAGAAAATATTAGATGTATCTAGAAATGTATTTATTCCAAAGCCAAATGTAGATAGTATAGTTGTAGAATTTACTAAAAGAGAAGATAAATACGAGCTCAAAAGTAGTCAAGTATTTTTTAAATTAGTAAAGGATTCTTTTACTCAAAAAAGAAAAACTTTAAGAAATAATTTAAGAAATTATGATTTAGAAACTATAGAAAAAGTATTAAAAAAATATAATTATGATTTAAATACAAGAGCGGAGCAAATACCAATTGAAGTATTTGTAGATATAGCAAATAATTTGTTTTAATATTATAAAAAATATAGTATAATAAATTAAAAAAGTGGGTGAGTTTATGTCTTTTACAGGTATAGTTAAAAACGAAATAAGTAAACTTGAGTTAAATAAATTAGAAGCTATTTCAGAATTATCTGCGATATTAAAAAATAGTGCTAGTATAAGTGATAAAGAAATAAAAATAATAACTGAAAATTCTAGTGTAGCTAGGCATATATTTAATTTAATAAAAAGTATTTATAATATAAGCTCAAAAATAACTGTACGAAAGGGATATAACTATCAAAAAAATTATATTTATATACTAGAAATTACAAATAAAATAGATTTAATTAAAAAAGATTTAAGTTTAGATAGTAATATACCTAGTGACTATATAGTTGATGATGATGTTTTAACAAGAATATATTTAAGAGGTGTTTTTATATCTTGTGGAAGTATAAATGATCCTAAGAAATCAAGATATCATTTAGAATTTATAGTAAATAATTTTGAGTATTCAAATTTTATAAGTGATAAGTTAAATTCCTATGATTTAAATAGTAAAATTATTAAAAGAGATAATAAATATATGATATATATAAAAGAAGCTGAAAAAATAGGGGATTTTCTTAGAATGATAAATGCTATACAAGCTTTGTTGTATTTTGAAGATATAAGAATATATAGAGATCATAAAAATATGACAAATCGTCTTAATAACTGTGAGCAAGCTAATGTAGATAAAATAATAGAAACTGCAAGTAATCAAGTAAAGGATATTGAACTTATTGAAAGTATAGGTGGTATGGAATTGCTTGACGATAAAACTAAAGTAGCTGCTATATATAGACTTAAATATAAAGAGGCATCACTTTTAGAATTAAGTGAGATAATAAGTATGGAAACAGGGACTAAAATAACAAAGTCTGGACTTCACCATAGATTTAAAAAAATAAAAGATTTAGCAACAAAAATAAGGAATAATAATTTGGACACTTGAAAAAGTGCCTTTTATTTTGTATAATTTAAATATAAGGTAGGTAGTGTATATGAAAAAATTAATGAAAATAATGTCTGGGGGGTCATTTAGACCTAAAATAAAAGGCTTTACACCAATGCTGTCAACTTAAGGAATAGACAATAAAACTCTATTATGATAAACTTATAATAGAGGTGAAAGTAAATGAGTT
>CANQFF010000077.1 GCA_947598345.1 uncultured Bacilli bacterium | reverse complement strand
AACAACACACATCCTTATAATAAATATTCTAACATAATTTACATAAAGTTTACAGCATATAGGGATGTATTTTATACGTATTTTAATAAAATTGTTATATTAATCCTTTATAAAACAACATTGTCAATACTTTTTATTAATTTTTTTCGTGTCTTTATCCTGTAAATAAACAGTTATATCTTGCAAAATTATTACTTTTATGATATATTTATTACGGTGATAATATGTCAAGAAAAAGTGATGCAGTTGAATTAATGACCAAGGTAATGAATGGTCAAAGCTATTTAAACTATAAAGAAATTGCCGAATTAACAGGTTATCATGAAAAATATTTGTTAAAACTTAAAAAAGATTTAGAGAATGGTTCAATTAGCTTTGTACACGGCAATACTAATAGAAAACCAGTTAATACTATAACAGATAAAGAAAAAGAATATATAGTGAGTTTATATAAAAGAAGTAATACTTCAATAAGAAAATTTTGCAGGTTTTATGCTAAAAGAAGTTATTCGTGTATTTGGCATGTATTAAAAGAGGCAGGATTGCTTGAAAATAAGGTAAGTAATTAAGAAATAAACTAACCAGTTTATTTTTTTTTCATATAATATTTTAGAGGTGTATTAATGTATTTGAGTAATATTAATAAGAAGAGTAATTATAAAGTGTTAAGCATTAATACTGATGAAATTATAAAAAGAAGATTATATGATATAGGTCTTATCAAAGGTACAAATATAAAGTTATTATATAAAAGTCCATCAAAAAATATAAAAGCTTACTTAATTAAAAATTCTATAATAGCAATAAGGGATAAAGACGCTATTAATATTGAAGTAGGTGAAATATATGATTAAAGTAGCTTTGATTGGTAATCCAAATGTAGGTAAAAGTACTTTATTTAATGAATTAACAGGGCTTAATCAACACACTGGTAACTGGACAGGTAAGACTGTAGGAAGTGCGATAGGATATAAAAAATATAAAGATGAAGTTTTAGAGTTTTATGATTTACCAGGTACATATTCGTTAATACCACACTCTGAAGAAGAATATGTTACAAGTGATTTTGTGCTTTCAAAAAATTATGATATAGCTCTTATTGTTTGTGATCCATTATGTTTAGAAAGAAATTTGAGTTTAGTATTACAGACACTAGAAGTTACTAAAAATGTAGTTGTTTGTATTAATCTTTTAGATGAAGCAAAAAAACAAAATATAAATATCGATATAAAAAAATTATCAAAAATATTAAAAACAAATGTAGTTGGAATAAGTGCGAGAAAAAAGGAAGGAATAAATGACTTATTAGATTTATTATTACAAAATAATTCAAGTTCATTTGAACTTAAATATGATTTAAAAATAGAAGAATGTATAAAAATAATAGATGAATATACTAAAAGTAAATTTGAGTCTATAAAACTTATAACACAAAATAATTCAAATAATTTAATAATAAAAGAAAAAATAAAACAAATAATAGAATATTTGAAAGATTCAAATATGAATTTTAATGACTATATTATGAGTACTATAATTAATGAGTGTGAACAAATAACTAAAGAAGTATTATATATAAAAGGTATAAAAAATAAAATAAAATTAGATAAATTGATGACTAATAAAATTACTGGTATTCCAATAATGATATTAATGTTAATGACGATATTCTGGATTTCTATAGTAGGTGCTAATTATCCATCTGATATTTTATTTAATATGTTTACTAGGTTTGGAAATTATTTAAAAGATTTTTGTATTAATTTTCAAATACCATATTTTATATATGCTCCGCTAATAGATGGTATATACAAGGTTTTAACTTGGGTTGTTTCTGTTATGTTACCTCCAATGGCTATATTTTTTCCTTTGTTCACATTGCTAGAAGATTTTGGAATACTACCTAGAATAGCATTTAATTTAGATGGACATTTTGAAAAGAATGGAACTTGTGGTAAACAATCACTTACTATGTGTATGGGTATAGGTTGTAATGCAGTTGGAGTTACTGGAGCTAGAATAATTGATTCAAAAAGGGAAAGACTAATTGCAATACTAACTAATTCATTTATACCATGCAACGGAAGATTTCCAACACTTATTGTAATATTTACTATGTTTTTTTCAATAACATCTAATAATTTGTTAAATACTACAATAAATGTTTTACTGTTAACTTTAGTAATTTTACTTTCTGTGTTTATGACACTAATTATATCTAGAATTTTATCTAGGACATTGTTGAAAGGAAATAACTCATTTTTTATTTTAGAATTACCTCCATATAGGAGACCACAAATAGCAAAGGTGTTAGTAAGATCTTTAGTAGATAGAACATTAAAAATATTATTAAGAGCAATTGTAGTCGCAGCTCCTGCAGGACTAATTATATGGATATTAACGAATATATATATTGGTGATAATAACATAATATATATTATTTCTAATTTTTTAAATAATTTTGGATTATTAATAGGACTTGATGGTGTAATATTAACAGCTTTTATTCTTGGATTTCCCGCAAATGAAATAGTTTTACCTATAATGATAATGACATATTTATCGTCTGGTGTAATGGCTGATATAAATGATATATCTCTAATAAAAAATTTATTTATATCAAATGGATGGAATATAATAACTGCAATTTGCATGATAATATTTATTGTTTTTCATTTCCCTTGTTCTACAACTATGATAACGATATATAAAGAAACCAAAAGTATGAAGTGGACTATATTATCTTTTATAATACCTCTATTGATAGGAATAACTTTATGTATGATTATTAATTTTGTCGGTTTAATGATAATTTAAAAGACATTAATATAGAATGTAATATTTAATCAAATTCTTTCTGATTAAATATTACATTTTTATTATATTTCAAATAATAAGAACATTTTACCATTTTAAGAACATTTTATTTGAATAAATTCCTTTGTTAATCAAAGCTGTATAAAATAAAGAAATAAAGAAAAGTAAAAAAAAGTGAACGCACCGA
>CANQFF010000076.1 GCA_947598345.1 uncultured Bacilli bacterium | reverse complement strand
CACACTAGAAATTCTTGTTTTTAAATTTTTAGCTTTTATTTTTTTCTCTTTTACTTCACACTAGAAATTCTAGAGCCTAAAAAGTTATATCGTAATTATTTCTAAAATGGTTTTTATATCAATATTCAAAAAATTTAATATTATTGCCGAAATTGCTAAAAATGGTCCAAATGGTAATATGTGAGATGAATTATTTTTTAATATAATAATTATAACTGGTATTGCAATAAAAGCAGCCATAACAACTGATATAATTGAAATTGGAAAACCTATTGTTAGACCAAAAACTGCAAGTAACTTAATATCTCCTCCACCCATAGATTCTTTTTTAAATAGAAAATCTCCTAAAAGTTTAAGCATTAGCATAAATATAAAAGAATAAAGAGAATCTAAAAGTGAGTATACAATTCCTGGTACACCAACCATAAAATATTTTATAATAATTATTATAATCGAAAATATAATCAGTACACTATCTGGAATTATCATTGTTTTCATATCACTTACAATTATTATAAGCAGCATAGATATAAATACTATCGATAGTAAACATTGCCATGAAAAGCCAAAAATTATAAAAGAAAGTGCAAATAAAACACCACTTAAAAATTCAAATATTGGATAAAAAGAAGATATCTTTTCACCACAATTTTTACATTTTCCTTTAAGAAATAAAAAGGATAAAATTGGGACTAATTCCATAGGTCCCAATTTATGATTACACTTTGTACAATGTGAAGAAGGATACATAATAGATTCACCTCTAGGTATTCTATACCCCACTACATTATAAAAAGATCCAAATATTGTTCCAACAATAAAGAACAATAAAACTATTACTATATACATCTAATCACCCTAAACTCTGTACTTGTTGATACATATTAAACATTGGAACTATTACTGCAAGAAGTATCATTCCTACTGAAAAAGTTAAAAATATAATTAATATTGGTTCTACTAATGCCTTAATTCTTGAAACAGTATTCTTATGTAAACTTTGATAATAAGTAGAAACTTTACTCATCATTTCTGCTAATTGTCCTGTTTTTTCACCAGTAACTATCATTTCATATGCTGGTACTGGAAAAGCCCATTGATCTTTAAACGCTAAAGAAATTTTTTCACCTCTAGCTAAATTAGCAACAGTATCAAGAATCATCATTTTATAAATTTCATTATTAGTAATTTTATTTAAAATATCCATACTATCTGTAATATATACATTATGAGCAAGTAACGAAGCAAATGTTTTTGAAAACATAGTAACTTCATTATAAATTATTACATTTTTTAAAACAGGTATATGCATAAATATCCACTGCATCATAGTCCTAATGATCTTAACATTTTTATATAAATAAACAATTACAAGTATTATTATAATAACATAAATCAGTATCCATAAGATATTATTTTCCAAAAATTTACTTGTGCCTATTACAAGCAAAGTGAATTTAGGTATACTAGATGAATCCATAGAATTATAAATATCAACAAACTTTGGTACTACATACATCATAACGAATGTAACAACAGCTAAAGTAAATATAAATACTATAGATGGATAAGTAAGTGCACTTATCATTTCTTTTCGTGCTTCTTCAGTTTCTGTATAATAATTTACCATATCATCAAGTGCTTCTGGAAGTTCACCAGTAAGTTCAGATGCTTTAACCATATTTATAAGTAATCTTGGAAAAGCTCCTCCCCTTTTTTCTAATGCTGTAGAAAAATTTTCTCCAACAGTTAAATCATAAGTAACATCTCTAAGAATTGTCTTATAACTTCTCTTTTTTACTTGTCTAATTAAAATATTAAGAGATTCTACTAAAGGAATTCCCGACTTTAGGTATGTTGAAAGTTGTGCTAGTAAGAAAATTAAATCCTTGTTCTTTACTTTTATATTTCCACCTATTTTACCGTGTAATATCTGTATAGCTTTACTAGTTCTAATGCTATATACAACTAATCCCTCTCCTAGTAAAAAAGACTGTACATCTAATCTTGAAAACGCATCAAAATATCCAGTTATCTTTTTACCTTTTTGATTTATTGCTACATATTTCCAAGTAATTCTTTTTCCTTTATTTTCATTAGGATCTTCATCAGAAAAATCTACAAGCATAGTTTTAGTATCGAATTCTCTTTTATTTCTAGCTTGCTTTACTAAAGCTACATTTTGAATTTTTCTTTTTATTGAAGCTGGAATTGATACAATAGATGTTAAAACTAAATTTACATAGTATCCTAAATTTTTCTTTTCAAGTACTACATTTTCATTTTTATAACTAGATGTATCAATTTTTGCTTCACTATTTTTATGAAGACTTTCTTTTTTTCTATCTTTTTCTTTAATACTTTGACTTTCTTTTCTTAACTTCTCTACATCTAAATCCCTAGACTTAGATACAAGTGAAATTATAGCTATATAAATAAGTATAAATGGCCAAAGTAAACCATACCATACATATTTAACAAATCTATATACATACACGCATAATTTAATAAAAAGCCAAACAAATGCAGTCGCAAGATATGCGATAAAATTACCTATTTCAGCAGATATAGCCTTAATATAATTCAAAATATCCACCTGCCATTCTTTCTACCCTTAACAAGTAAATTATAGCATATTTTTGTAAATTATGAAACCTTTTTTATTCATTTCATATAATATTTTAGAAAACTTATAGGAGGA
Source organism: uncultured Bacilli bacterium (assembly GCA_947598345.1). Lineage (GTDB taxonomy): Bacteria > Bacillota_I > Bacilli_A > RF39 > UBA660 > UMGS1613. The sequence goes on along the minus strand of CANQFF010000076.1, from coordinate 348 downwards.
TATCATGAATTATTATAATCCATATCTTTTTACATTTCCAAATAATGTAGTTACAGCTGCACCTAGAGCTGGTTTATTTTCAAGATTGTTTGGTGGTTCAGGTATTACTTTAAGTGGAATACTAAATGGCACACAAAGAGCCTTAAACTTTGCTAATCAAGCTATACCACTTGTAAAACAAGTAAAGCCTATGATAGGGAATGCTAAAACAATGTTTAAAGTAATGAATGAATTCAAAAAAACTGAAACACCTAGAAAAAATAATAAAATAAATAACACAATCGACAAAAATGAAACTAAAATTAATGAAATAAATAATGAAGAAAATATTGAAAATATGAGTTATAG
>CANQFF010000075.1 GCA_947598345.1 uncultured Bacilli bacterium | reverse complement strand
AACAGCTGCTGGACATGCAGCTGTTACATTTTTGTTTTGTTTTTTTAATAAAATACTATAAGGAATATCTAGGTTGACTGTAAATGACGAATTTGCTGTCAAATTTTGAATATCTATTAAAAATTGTTTTACTTCTAATGGAGTTAATACTTCTTTTGAAATAGTATTACCTCTTCCAGCAGAAGATAGTAAGGGTAAGAACCAACGTTTTATTTTTAACTCTTCTAATAATGTAATCATTTCCTCAATATATTTTAAATTTTTATGAGATATGCAAGTTACAATTCCAACATCTATACCATTTTTTACTAACATTTTAATCTTTTTAATTGTTTCGTCAAAAGCACCTTTTTTATTTCTGATAAATTCATGTGTTTCAGCATTAGGTCCGTCTAAACTTACCCTTATCATATCAAATTTATATAACTCTTTTTTTACCATTTCATCTGTAATCATTAAAGCATTAGTTGTCATATTAATGAAAATACCTTTATTATAAGCATAATCAACAATTTTAAAAAAATCTTTTCTAACTAATGGTTCTCCTCCAAAAAAAGTTATTCTTTGTACTTTATTTTCGGCAAGTTTGTCTATTATTTTAATGCAATCTTCTGTTTTTAATTCGTTATTAAGTGCAGATCCACTATTCATATTACAATGCACACAATGTAAATTACATCTATTAGTTATTGCCCATCCTACTGAATAAGGATATTCACATGTATTAATCATCATATCATTTCTCATATGCAATCAAACATCCTTTCAATAATAATATATTTAGATTTTCAATATCTTTAGAACATATAATATATTTATTATTAATTATATTTTGCATGATGTTAGACAACTCGTTTTTTAATAATAATATTCCCCCATTATTATAAATGGACATTTTACAGTTGCTTTCTAATCTATAAGCAATTAATGGATTAGCAACTATATTTAAATTATTTATATTTTCATTATCTATCAAAGAAACTCTTTTTATCGTTTTATTATTAATTTTATTGCTTATCTTTATATTTTCATCAATTATATACTCATCATAATCTTCATAAGTAAATTCTCTAAATCTTTTTAATATTTGTTTGCCACCCATTACTACACTTACGATTATTTTATAATCCTTATTGTTTGCTAACTTATCAATATTAATATTTATATTGCCTGAATCAACTATATTCTTATAAATATTTATATCCTTACCAATAATTTTTACTAATACAGATAAAACTTTTTGACTTAAACAAATATTTTTATCTAATTCTATTTTCAAATTCATACAAATCTCCTTATTTAATTATGTTATATTTTTAAGGAGGAGAAAATATAAATCATTTTCTCCTGACAGTTACTATTAGTTAACATCGCAAGTTCCGCAACTAACAGAAACTATTTCTTCTAATTGTTCTTCTTTTTTTTCCATGTTTTCACCTCCCTCCATTTAATTATATAAAATTATCTTCTCTTATATTGAGGCATTTTAGATAATGTCTTAATTTTGATCATTGCCTCATCATAACTTTCAGTATTTGTAGTTTGACTACCATAATTTCTATAACTAATTAATTGTTCTTCCATTTCATTATTTCCAATTATAAATGTAGTGGGTATTTTCTCTATTTGACTTCTTCTAATTTTATAACCGATTTTTTCGTTAGAATCATCAATAACACTTCGTACTTTACTATCTTCCAATTCTTCATTAATATCTTTTACATATCTCATTAATTCAGAACCATCATGTACAGGTATAATATTTACTTGTTTAGGGGCAATCCACATAGGATAAGCACCATTATAATGTTCAGTTAAAATTCCTACAAACCTTTCTAAAGAACCATATATAGTTCTATGTATTATAACAGGAATTTCTGGCTCACCATCTTTATTTGTATATTTTAGATCAAATCTTCTTGGTAATTGGAAATCTAATTGAATTGTTCCCATTTGCCACTTTCTTTTTAAAGAATCAGTCATATATAAATCTATTTTAGGTCCATAGAAAGCACCATCACCTGGATTTATATCGTATCCATTTTCTCCAAAGTTTTCATCTAGCACTTCTTTTAAATCCCTTTCAGCTTGGTTCCATAAGTTAATATCACCCATAAAATCATCAGGTCTTGTAGATAAAGTTGGTCTAAATGTTAATCCAAAAGCTTCATACATATATTTAGCTATTTCAAAAATATTTCTAAACTCGTCTTTTATTTGACTTTCCATTACAAAATTGTGTGAATCATCTTGTCTAAACATTCTAACCCTTAACAATCCATGTAATGTTCCACTAGATTCATTTCTATGTATTACATCAATATCGCTAAATCTTAAAGGTAAGTCTTTATAACTTCTTTGTTTTGATGAAAATATTTTAATGGCATTTGGACAACTCATTGGTTTCAATGCTTGTTCGTTTCCATCAGCATCAGTAAATACAAACATATCATCTTTATAATGATCCCAATGTCCACTTGTCTTCCATAATTCACTATTATTTAATTGAGGAGCAGAAAATTCTAGATAATTATTTTTTTTATGAACATCTCTCCAAAAATCAACTAAATTATTAAATAAAATTAATCCATTAGGCAACCAATAAGGCATCCCGGGTGCAGTGTCATCAAACATAAATAAATCTAATTCTTTACCTATTTTTCTATGATCTCTTTTTTTTGCTTCCTCTAATTTAGTTTTAAATTCTTTTAATTCTGCTTTGTTTTTAAAACCTATTCCATTTATTCTATCTATTTGTTTATTATTGGCATCATTCTCATAATAAGCACTACTTGAATTTAGTAATTCATAAAAAGTATTTTTAACAGTAGAACTCATTAAAATATCCTCTACTCCAGCATAATTTATATCAACTAAATCGTTGACATAAATCAAAGGTATGTTATTATCAAAACCTAATAATTGTTTTAATTTGTATGGATTATCTTTAAATATTTCCTTTGCTTTATTAAAATCGACTGTTTTTGTTTTTACTACTAATTTTTTTTCTAATATACATTTAATTAATTCTTCTAATTCAGAAAAATCCTTTGTAGATATGAATTGTCCATTTAAATCTATATCTACATTAAAATCCTTTTCCGTTGCTAAAACCTGATTTAGTTTTGCATCCTTATATTTATTTAATATTGCAACACTAACTATTATCCCTGTTGCATAATTTATTTTTTCTTTATCTGTTAAAATTTTTTTCATTATTTTCCTTCTTTCCTATTTCTTGTTAAATTCTTTTATCTTTCTTTTGGCTAAACTTGTATGTGCTTTATTTATCCAATCTTCTCTTGGAC
>CANQFF010000074.1 GCA_947598345.1 uncultured Bacilli bacterium | reverse complement strand
AAAAATATAGTAGGGTAGCGACTATCCGAAATTGGTCTATGGAAAGACTAAGTCTTTATGAAGTAGAAAAAAATGCCGGTGATGGCATTTAGGTCAAAATTTATTTTGACTTTTGTTCCTTAATGTGGTATATTTTAAAAGAAATGGTAGATGATTTTATGAACGAAAATGAAGAGTTAAAACAAACGGAGCAAAAAAAATCAGAGAAAGGTTTTTCTAAATCAGAGACTATTATTTTAGTTATTATATCTTTATTTATAGGATTATCAATTGGTGTATTAGTAAATAATACTAAATTAGTTAAAGCAAATATTATTAATGATGATAATTTACAGGAATTTGTGAATAATTATAAATATATTATAGAAAATTATTATGAAGATGTCGACAGAAAAAAACTTATCAATAGTGCGATTGCAGGAATGATGGAGTCGCTAGATGATCCATACTCAATGTATTTTGATGAACAAGAATCTGATAATTTTTCAATAACGCTTGATGGAAGTTATAAAGGTATAGGTATTGAAATATCAAAGGATGAGGAAACAGGATATATGTTGGTAGCAACTGTATTTAAAAATTCTCCAGCCCATGAATCTGGAATTCAAGCTGGTGACTATATAACATCTATAGATGGAAAAGATGTAACTGATATGGAAGCTAGTGAACTTAGTGATTTTATAAGAAATGGTGATAAAGATTCTTTTCTACTTAAAATACTTAGAGATGGTAAAACTATTGAAATAAATCTTAAGAAAACTACTGTTAATTTAAGCTCAGTTGCATCTGAAACTTATGAAGTTGATAGTAAAAAAATAGGATATATATATATAGGAATATTTGCTAATAATACCTATGAACAATTTAAAAATGAATTATCTAAATTGGAAAAAGATGGAATTGATTCACTAATTATAGATGTTAGAGGAAATACAGGTGGTCATTTAACAGCTGTTGATAGTATATTAGATTTATTTTTAAATTCTGATCATATAATGTATCAGTTTGAACAAAATAGTAAAATTACATCTGTTCGTGGAACAGGAAATGATTCAAAAGAATATGATATAGTGTTGTTAGGGGATTCAGTTAGTGCATCTGCATCTGAGATGTTAATTGCAGGTTTAAAAGAAAATTTGAATGCAACATTTATAGGGGTTAAGACTTTTGGAAAAGGAACTGTACAAAAATTAGTTAATTTATCAGACGGAACTCAGTATAAAATAACTGTTAAAAAATGGTTAACTCCTAAAGGTAATTGGATAAATGATACTAAAGGAATAGAACCAGATGTAGAAGTAAAATTAGATGATAAATACTATGAAACTTATGATGAAAAAGATGACAATCAATTACAAAAAGCTTTAGAATATTTAAAAAATAAAAACTAAGATACTTTAAGATTAAAGTTATCGATAAAAATAGATTAAAAATATTATTTAAATTTCAGTTGAACTAGGTATTCAACTGTTTTTTTCTTTTTTTTCTAATAAATCTCTTGACAGTCTGGGGGGGGGGTGATGCTATAATGATTTATAGTAAAGGTAGTGATAATATGGATATAAGAGTTATAAGAGGTGTCAATAATGAATTATAAAAAAAGAAAAATATATAATAAGAAATCAAAGATATTTTTATCAGTAATTATTGCAGTTGGTGTATTAGGATTGGGTATAGGCTTTGCAGCATTTACAAATAATCTTAATATAAGTTCAAGTGTAACAGTAAATCCAAATTCATCAGATTTTAAAGTTCTGCTTTCAAGTGCGAGTGATGAAGTAGTAGTTGGCACTGTTGATGCAACACGATATGGGAGTAACACTTTTGCATCTTTTACTCCAGCAACAATCGATAATTCTAGTTCAACTAGTCCTAAGATAATAGGATTAAAAGGAACATTTACAGTACCAAATTCTTCTGGTCAGTATGTTTTTTATGCAATCAACCAAGGTAACTATACTGCATATCTAAAAAATATTACATTTGGAAGTAAAAAATGTACTGCTAAACCTGGAGCAACAGAAGCTTTAGTTACTGAAGCATGTAAACATGTGAGGGTGGAAGTACAAATAGGAGGGACAGGGAAGTGGTATACTACTTCTGAAACGATAACGAATCATCCTTTAGAAAAAGGCACTTCAGAGAAAATTATTTTTTGGATGGGGTATGATTATGGTACAACAACAACAAATTACCATCTTGCAGACGGAGAATTTGATATTACATTTGGGGATTTAACATTAACCTATAGCACAACCGATTAATAAATAAGAAACATGCAATTTACTTTAGTTTTTTGCTGTGCATAAAAGTAGATATATTGGAATCAAAATTTATTTTACTTTGTTCTTTAATGATTTTGTGTTATAATTTAATTAGGTGATTTAATTGAAAAATAACTTATGTATAGGAGATAAACTTGAAATACAGTGTTACAAGCACAATAAAAAAGTTCATAGAGCTTGGCAAGAAGCGGTTGTACTTGATATAAAAAAAGATTATATGGTGTTTGGTAACAATAAAACTTTGGTTACTGAAGCCGAAGGAACTACTTGGAGGACAAAGGAACCGGCTATAATATATTTTTTTAGGAATAAATGGTACAATATAATAGCTCAAATGAAAAAAGATGGCATATACTATTATTGTAATATAGCAACCCCATTTATAATAGAAGAAAATACAATTAAATATATTGACTATGATTTAGATCTTAGGATATTTCCCAAAGGAGAGTACAAAATTTTAGATAAATTAGAATATGAATATCATAAAAATAAAATGAATTATTCGGATGATTTAGATAAAGTTATTAATAATGCATTAAAGGAACTTATACTTGAATATGAAAATGGAGCTATAATGTTTAATAAGGAAAATAATATTCAATATTTAAATACATATTTAAAATTAAAAAAAGAGTCTGAAAGTAGTAATATTTAATGAATGTTTGAATATAATAAATTGTAAAAAAAAGTATTGACATTCTTTTTTTTGTTTGATATAGTATAGTGGCTTTCACGAAATTTGACTAAAAAAAGTGACAAAAATTAAAATTTCACAAATTTTTCAAAAAAAGTATTGACAAGAAATTTTAAATTTGTTATATTAATATCACGTTGTGTGAGAAAAAGTCACATTTTCGTAAACAATATATCAAATTTGAAGAAAATAAATTTTTTATAAAAAATCTATTGACTTTATAAAAACGATTTGATATACTGTGAGTGCTCTTCACAAAAGAGCAAGAATGATCTTTGAAAACTGAGCAAAATGTCAATTCACTATTAGCTAGGTGAAGAACAATTCAAATTCAAATAAATAATTAATTTTTTTGGAGAGTTTGATCCTGGCTCAGGATGAACGCTGGCGGCATGCCTAAGACATGCAAGTCGAACGA
>CANQFF010000073.1 GCA_947598345.1 uncultured Bacilli bacterium | reverse complement strand
AAATATAAATATACTATATTTAATATTAATTTTTTGATAAATTTTTGTTGAAAATAGGTACAAACGAAAATATTCAATAAAATTTATTTTGACTTTGTGTATAAAATAAGTTATAATTGTTTTGTAGTATAACTATGAAAGGTAATGATTTAATGCAAGATAGTTTATTAAATAATTTTAGTGTGCTTAGAAATTATGGAGAAGATTTAACTGCTAAACAGTATATAACTGATCCTTCTATAGCAAGAGATGAAGAGTTAAAAAAATTGATGATGGTTTTATTAACTCCAGAAAAATCAGCACTTCTGATTGGTAAAGCAGGTGTAGGTAAAACTTCAATTGTTGAAGGGCTTGCTTATAGAATATTAAAAAATGCAGTTCCTGTTGCTTTACAAGGATACAGAGTTATAAAAATTAATTCATCAGCTTTAATTGGAAAAATAAGCTATGATGGAAAAGAAGAGTTAGTAATAAATATTCTTGTAGAAGAATTAAAAAAAGTAACAAAAATTATACTATTTATAGATGAGGTTCATACTTTAATTGGAAGTAATAATGAATCAGGAATGGATTTAGCGAACATATTAAAACCAGCTATAGATAGAGGAGCAATTAAATTAATTGGAGCCACTACTGATTTAGAATATAATACATATATAATAAGAGATAGAGCTTTTTTAAGAAGATTTGAAAGAATAGATGTTTTAGAACCTACTGAAGCTATGACTGTTGAAATTTTATTCAAAAGTTTGCCTAAAATAGAAGCTTCTACTGGGATAAAATTTAAATATAATGATTATGTAACTAAGCTGTTACTTGAATCTATAACTAGCGCAACAAGTCAATATAAAAGGGTTTACGGATTGGGTGCAATGTATCCAGATATTACCTTTTCAGTTTTGACTGCAGCTTTTTCTGAAGCATTATTTCAAAATAGAAAATTTGTAACTGTACTTGATGTATATAATGCAATAAAGAATAGTAAACGAATATATCCAGATTCAATTGTAAAAGAACTTGCAATATTTAAAGAAAAATTCAAAGATGTATGTGCGCAAGATAATATAGAATTACCAAATGTAGATATAAAAGAAATTAGTACAACAGATCAATTATTTTAATGTTATGGAGGCATTATGAAAAAAATACCAGGTAAAAATTATTTTATATTAGCTATTTTGATTTTAGTAACTGTTGTTTTAACTTTAGTGTTATCTAATATATATTTAGCGAAGAGTAGAAAAGTTTCTGAATTTTTTGAATATTCAAATAAGATTACGCCAAGTGAGTTAGATGTGTATTTAACAGAAAATCCAGATGTCATAATATATATATCTGATAAATATAATTTAGAAAATACTACTGTTGAAAAAAAGTTAAAGGAAAAATTAGATTCAACTAATTTAAAAGATAAGATGATTTACATAGATAAATCTGAAATAGACAATAAATTTATTTCAAAAATAAAAGAGAATTATAATATTGATATAGATATTAATAAACTACCTATAATTATAGTAGTTATAGATGGTGAATATAAACAATCTATTTATGTAAATAATGGTTCAGATGCAGATACTTTTATAGATTATGAGGCATTCGAATGATAAATATAGTTTTATATGAACCAGAAATACCACAAAATACAGGAAATATAATGAGAACTTGTGCGGGGACTTATACTAAACTGCATTTAATTAAACCTTTGGGTTTTTCACTTAGTGATAGATATTTAAAAAGAAGTGGGGTTAATTATATTGAACATTGTGATTATCAAGTATATGATGATTATGACGATTTTTTAAGTAAAAATAAAACAGGAGAATTTTATTATCTTACTAGATATGGTAAAAAACCACATAGTTCAGTTGATTTTTCTGATAAGAGCAAGAATATATATCTTGTATTTGGAAAAGAAAGTACAGGTATACCTAAAGAAATTTTATCTAAGCATTTAGATAGATGTTTAAGAATACCTACCAATTCTAATATAAGAGCATTAAATTTATCTAATTGTGTAGCTCTTGTATTGTTTGAGGTATTAAGACAGCAAGATTATCCTAATCTTTCTAAAGTAGAGACAATTAAAGGAGAAGATTTTTTAGAAAAATAGTGTTGTAATTGTTTTAGAAAAATGATAATATATATATAAGAATAGGGAGGGATTTATGATAGAGATAATGGAGTATATAAAATCAAATTATACTTGGATATTAATTGTGTCAATTATAATTCTTCTTGCTATTATAGGAAGTTATGCTGATAAAACAAACTTTGGACAAGGAAGAAAAAACCAAAATGAAGATGATAAAAATGATAATAAATTAATAAATGATATTAGCAATAAAAAAATAGGTGATTTATTAAATAATTATGATAATAAAAATGATTCTAAGTTAGCAGTTAATAATTCTAATCTAGAACCAAAAATTAATAATGATATAAAAAAGCAAACTAATAATAGTTCAATTGATAATATAAAAAAGCAAACTAATAATAGTTCAATTGATAATATAAAAAATAATGATACTGTTAATATTCTAGAGGAACAAAATTATCAAAATACTATAGATGAGAATACTGATTCTAATTTTGAAGAAAGTTTTAATAATTTTGATAGAGAATTTGATAATATTGTACCTAAAAAAAAGGTAATCGAAGACGATCTTTTAGAGGATATAGAAGGGTTATCATTTGATAATCCTGAAAAGAAATTTAGTATAGATCCTATTCCAGATTTTGATGATGTAGAGTTACCTAAAATAAAAGAAGTACCTGTTAAAGAACAGGATATTTGGAAATCTTAATTAAGATTTTTTTCTTTTGAATTAGAAAGTTCAATAATTTTATCGAAATTATCATCAATTGCCACTACATTTTTGTGTGTTTGACCACATTTTTCACACTTATATATTATTTTGTATGTATCTTTGAATTTTTCTATATCTATAGGTTTTAGTAATCCCTTACATTGATTTAATCTGTCACCAGGGTTTATATCTAAGTGTTTTGAATATAGACAATTTGGACAATGATCTCGTGCGGTATAGTTAAGTTTTTTAACATTAAAACCGCAATTTTCACATTTAAAATTTTCATCAATCATATTAAATTTTTTCATGTATCTCACCAAAATAATTATATAATACTAATATTTAAAATGTAAATAAATTTGTGGACTTTTTTAATTTTTAGGAAAGTGCTTGGTAATAAAAAAATTTGTGATTAATTAGTGCTTGGTAATAAAAAAATTCTTTACAAACATTTGTTCATATGATATAATTGCTTTGTCAGGGTAGTGATATGATGAACATAATAAGGGGTTATATATTTAGATTATATCCTAATTTAGAACAACAACAATTAATAGAAAAATCATTTGGTTGTTCAAGATTTATTTATAATTATTTCTTAAATAAATATCCAAATTATATAAATGAATATAACTGTTGTAAAGAAATAAAAGAATTAAAAATAAGAAAGTGGGAATGTCCAAACTGTTTAAGTTTAAACGAAAGAGATATAAATGCAAGTGTAAATATAATGTTTGAAGGGTTAAAGAAATATAAGAAGAAAGACTTGGAATTGCAAGTCAATTAAAATTTTGACGGAAAAAAAATATAGTAGGGTAGCGACTATCCGAAATTGGTCTATGGAAAGACTAAGTCTTTATGAAGTAGAAAAAAATGC
>CANQFF010000072.1 GCA_947598345.1 uncultured Bacilli bacterium | reverse complement strand
ATATTATTTCAAACAAAGTTTACCTTTGTTTGTTATCTATATTACAAATCGGTAACATTTTAACTAATGTTTAACACATATTTTTCATATCAATAAATATACTTTAGTGTATTAGGAAACTAATACTGAGAAATGATAGTGTATGCATTTTATAATAAAAATGTTTATCGTTTCTCTTTTTTATTCGACAAATTTTAATACTAATCTATTATATATTAATAGTGGTGATAATATGAAAAAAAGATTTAAATCAAAAAAAAGATTGAATACTAAAAATAAAATGTTTTTAATATTAATAATATTTATATTTTCAGTTTTATGGATTTGTTCTAATAAAATAAAATTTACAACCTCTAATATAAAATTAATAAATAGTATGCTGGGTAGTGTTAATTATTATTCGTATTTAACCTTAAATGATAACAGTTCTAACATAATTGATAATTTAAAAAGTTATATAGATAAGAACTTTAATTCACCAACTACATTATTAGAGTCTCAACTAAATTATAAAAAAGAAAAAACAAATGAAGTTGTTAATGAAGTGAAATTTTCATATAGTGAAAAAGAATTACCACTTGTATATATCTATAACTCGCATCAAGGAGAAAATTATTCTTATAAATATTTAGAAGACTATAATATAATACCGAATGTTTTAATGGCAGCCAATATGTTAAAAGATAAACTAGAGGATAAAAATATTAATACTTTAGTTGAAGAAAGTGATATTTTAGAGTACATGAAACAAAATAATTTGAATCATGCTGGAAGTTATATAGCAAGTAGAAATTTTTTAGAAAAAGTAGTTAATAAATATCCTTCTATAAAATTATTTATAGATTTACATAGAGATGCCGCGCCTCATAGCGCAACTTATACAAATATAGATTTCAAAGATTACGCTAAAATATTGTTTGTTATAGGATTAGAAAATCCTAATTATGAAAAAAACCTTAGTATAGTAAATGAATTAAATAATAAGTTATTAAGCAAATATCCAACTATCACACGAGGAATTATGAAAAAGAAAGGAGCAGGAGTAAATGGTGTCTATAATCAAGATATAAATTCAAATGTAATACTAATTGAAGTAGGTGGGAATGAAAACAATATAGATGAAATAAATAATACTTTAGATATAATATCTGAAATAATAGGAGAGTATATTAATGAAAAAAAATAAAAAAAATAATATATTTAAATTTATATTTTTTGTAATTTTTGTAAGCTTTATTGTAACTTATTTTTCTCAATTAGCTGGATATTACGAATATCAAAATTATAAAAAAGCAGCGCTAACTGAAGAACAAATTAAGCAATTTGAAAGTGATGTTGCTAGTGGAAAAGAAGTGGATTTAAATGATTATTTAGTTGTAGAAAACAAAAATTATAATAATAAATTATCAAAGTTAGCAAGTAAATTATCTGATGGTATAAGTAACATTGTTGAAACAGGTGTTTCAAAAACATTTAAATTTTTATCAAAACTTGTAGAGGAATAAAAATAATGTTATAATGTATACGGTGATTATATGTATTTATTGAAAAGAGAAAATTGGTGGGTATGGCTTTTATTATTAATTTTTACAAGTGGTTATTCAATTATATTATATGGCGCTATGTTTAATATATTTGAAAAAGATGCTTGGTATACAAAATGGTATATATGGGTTATAGGGTTTATATTAATTATTCCATTCTGTGTAATGTTTTTTGTACTTCTAATAGGTGTATTAACCAAAACAGCTGCCAAATTAGATGTAAAGGGAAAAGATTATTATTTATCCCCATATATTTGGATAATATTACTAATAATACCTATATTAGGCTGGATAATATTATCAATACTATATCTATATATAAATATTGCTATACTAGTAAAATTACATGATGGAAATGGTGAAAAATATATAAGTTAATTTATATATTTTTTTTATGTTTTATGATAAAATGTTTATGGGTGATTTTATGAAACAATTAACTCGTAGTGAACTTAGAACTAATATCATGACTATTCTTTATCAAATAAATATATGTAAATTGTATAAAATTGATTATAATGTTGATGATATCATAAGAACTGTAAATCCCATAGATAATGAATTTGTTAAAAATATGGTTTATGGTGTCATTACTAAAATAGATGAATTAGATGAATTAGCAAATAAATATTTAAATAAATGGACAATTGATAGATTAGGGAATACCGATCAATCTATATTAAGGATGGCAATATATGAATTACTTTACACAGATACTCCAGATATAGTTGTAATAAATGAAGCTGTTGATTTAGCTAAGCAATACAGTGATGATAGTGTTAAAAATATGATTAATGGGGTACTAGACAAAATATATCATGACAAGGTAGATAAAAATGGATAGTAAATATTTAAGTGTCAGTGCTATAACTAAATATTTAAAAGCTAAATTTGATAATGATGATAACCTTAGAGTTGTATTTTTAAAAGGTGAAATATCAAATATAAAATTTCATAGTACAGGTCATATTTATTTTTCTATAAAAGATGAAACTAGTAAAATAAATGCTATTATGTTTTCAAGCAATGCTAAAAAACTATTATTTACTCCTGTAGATGGGTCTAAAGTACTCGTTACTGGCAGAATAACAGTATATGAAGCAACAGGTGGATACCAAATTTATGTAGATGAAATGCTTGAAGATGGAGTAGGTAACCTGTATATTGCCTTTGAAAAATTAAAAAAAGATTTACAAAAAGAAGGCTTGTTTGATACAAAATATAAAAAAGCAATTCCAAAAATTCCTAGTAAAGTAGGGGTTGTTACCGCACCAACAGGAGCGGCTATTAAAGATATATTGTCTACTATTAAGAGGAGATTCCCTATATGTGAAGTAATACTTTTCCCTTCACTTGTACAAGGCGAGAATGCCGCTAGTGACATTGTAAAAAATATAAAGTTAGCCGAGAATTATGATTTAGATGTGCTTATTGTTGGTAGAGGTGGTGGATCAATTGAAGATTTATGGCCTTTCAATGAGGAAATAGTCGCACGAGCTATATTTGACTGTTCAATACCTATAATAAGTGCAGTGGGGCATGAAATAGATTTTACAATTGCTGATTATGTCGCTGACATGCGTGCTCCAACTCCAACAGGTGCTGCAGAAATGGCTGTTCCTAATATGAGTGATTTAACAAATCTTATAAATAATTTAAAAATTAGATTAAATGAAGCAATGGGGAAAAAAGTAAATTATCAAAAATTAGTTTTAGATTCTATAAAAAATTCTTATGCCTTAAAAAATCCATTAATAATGTATGAAAATAAAAAGCAAAAATTAGATATGTTAATTGATAATTTAAATAAAAGTTTACTTAAAAAATATGATAATTCAATTCATAAACTTGAAATAATCAAGAAAAGTTTTATTTTAAATAATCCAAATTTACTTTATAAAGAAAAAATGAATAAACTCAATAATTTAATAGAAAAGCTAGAATTAATTAATCCATTAGGTGTATTAAAAAGAGGGTATTCACTAACTTATAAAGAAAATGAAATTTTAAAAGAAATTAAACAAGTTAATGTAGGAGATACACTACTTATAAAACTATATAATGGTGAGATTAATACTACAGTTAAAAGTGTAAAGGAGAATAAAAATGACTAAAGAAAAAGAAAAAACATTTGAAGAAAAATTAAAAGAATTAGAAA
>CANQFF010000071.1 GCA_947598345.1 uncultured Bacilli bacterium | reverse complement strand
CTTTAATCGCACCATCTTGAGGTAATCTTGATTCAGTTATGTTCATTCCAGAAATAATTTTTATACGAGTAATTAAGTTTTTAGCTATCGTATTAGGAATTTGTGTATAATCTATAAGTTCACCATCAATTCTTATACGAGCTTTTAAAAATTCATCGTATGGATCAAAATGTATATCAGAAGCACCTCTTTTGGAAGCATCAACTAAAATTTCATTTACTATTTCAACAACTGGAGTTCTTTCAAAATCAAATTTTTTTAACATAATTCACCCCTTTTTAATATTTATTTAGGACTAGATTTTATCCTAAATATATTATATAATAATATTAAGATAAATTCAAGATAGAGAGTGATAATTGTGAAAAAAAATAACGACAAAGGATTTGTATTAGCGGAGACTCTTATAGTAACTGCTTTTGTTGCTGGAGTGCTTATTTTTATATTTATTGAATTCACTGCAATAAGCAGAAATTATGAAGAATCTTACAATTATAATACAGTAGAAAATTTATACTCTCTTAACAATATAAAGGAATATATTATATCTGATTATGAAGCATTTTCAAATATTAAAGAAAATTTAAATTCACAAAAGAGTATTAATTTAACCGATTGTGTTTTATTTACTAATAAAGATTATTGTTCTAAATTATTTGAATTAGAACAAATAAAAAATATTATTATTACTAATAATTATTTTGATTCAAATGATTTAAGTGAATATGATACTGATTTTTATAAATTTATGAAAAGTATAAATAGTAGTGGTAATGAAAACTATAGAATTATTACAAGCTTTAAAGATGGTACTTATGCTACCTTAAGATTGGATTGATTATATGAAAAAAAATGGATTTACTTTAGTTGAATTAATAACAACATTCGCACTAGCTGCAGTTATAATAACTATTTTAGTTAATATATCGTTAATACTAAAAAATACCTATCATAAATCCGATATAAAGACAAAGTTATTAATAGAACAAGCTAATTTAAGTAAAAAAATAAATTTAAAATTATTAGAAAGTTCACTTATTTCATATAATAATTGCAATGATTACGATATTTGTTATGTTTTTAATTTTTTGAATGGGTCTAGTGTTAAACTATTAGTTGGTGATACATATATAAAGTTTGATAATTATGTATATGAATTAGTAGATGGTACAAAAATAGAAAGACCAGTCATAATGAATGAGCATGTACCATTATCTGATTTAAGTGTTAATGATAGTTTTCTAGTAATAAAAATTCCTATAAAAAACAATCTTTATCCTAATAAAGATTTTGGAATAAATATAGTTTATCCTTATAATTCTAATGAAATAACATTATAAAGATAGCTGTTAAAGTAGCTGATATAAAAGCGTGTATTATCCTAGCTATTAAATATGGATAATACTTTATTTTTTTATTATCAATTATACTAAATACTTGAGCGTGTATACACACACCACCAAATGATATAATAAAACTAGATATTATAGCTTTTAAATCTATACTCATATTAGTTTCTTTTAAATAATTTAATCCTTGTGTTATTTCAATAAATCCATATATAAATTTTAAATTATCATTTAAAGAAAATATTTTGTTCAAGATACAACTAATAATTAAACAAAAAGTAATTATTCCAAGTATTAAAAGTAAGGTATTTATGGTTGAATAAATTGAATCACTTAAAATATTTATAAAAGATTTATTATTATCTTTTAAATTATTATTATATTCTATTTCGTTTGATAAAGATTTATTTTGAAATAATCCTATTATAATACTTCCTAAGTAGTGACTAACTAATATGATAAGTCCTAATTTTTTATCATTAAGGAATGTAAATCCAATTGTTCCTAATATAAAAATAGGATTTGTAAAATGACAAAAATTTAAACATTTTCTAACATCATTTTCATCTATTAACTTGTTATCATATAAATCTTTAAGATATTTTGCATTACTTGGTGTTCCACTTATAAGACTCATAATAAGTGCGAATGAACAGTTTTTATTAATTTTAAACATTTTCATAAGATTTTTAAATATTTCACTTAAATCATTTATGAAATTATAGTTTATTAATATATTTGAAAGTATCATAAATGGTATTAATGATGGAAATAAATTATTTATACATATTGAAAATGAAAGTCTTATACTTTCCATAATTTCTATAGAATTAAATAAAACAAACACAACACAAATAAAAAATAAAGATAATGATACTATTTTTTTCATATAAAATTATATTCAAGAATTTGACAATAATACAATATTTGTGTATAATACATAACTGATTTGGGAGGATAATATGGAAAGGAAAAGATTAATAATAATAATAATTATTATAATTTTATTTCTAATTTCAATATTAATATCCAAAGTATACTATGAGGACAAATTTAAAGTTTCTTTTGAAACAGGAACGGATGAAGAAATTTTGACAAGTTATGTTAAAAGAAACAGTAGCGTTGAGCAACCAAAAGCTCCCAAAAAAGAAGGATATGTATTTATTGAATGGCAATTAAATGGCGAAAAATACGATTTTAATTCAAAAATTACTAAAGATATAGTATTAACTGCAAAGTGGATAAAGGAAGAATATATAACAATAAGTTATGAAACTGATTCACCGTATAATATAGAAGACATGAAAATTTTGAAAGGTAGTACTATAGAGAAGTTACCTGTTGCAGTTAAAGATGGTTATGATTTTGTTGGATGGTATTTAAACGACAAATTATACGATGGAGAAATTATAAATGATGATGCAAATCTAATAGCCCATTATGAATTAAAATTGGAAAATAAATCATTTAAAATAGGTGACAAGGTTGTAATAATTGGAAGTTATTCTAATTCAGCTTATTCAACATATAGCCCTTTTTCAATAGCGATAGGATGGAATAGGGAAATATTAGGCATATTTGATAATAGTAATTATCCATATATGGTTGGAAATAAAAATGGCGTTACAGGATTTTTTAAAGCTGATAGTATACAATTAATTAGTTAGGGGGAAGTATATGAAAGAAGAAACAAAAATGGAAGAATTAACACCAGAAGTTTATTCAAGTGAACTAAAAGCTAGTGGTGAGAAGTTAATAACTCTTAAGTTGAACCAAGCGGCAACAATAAATGAAATTAAAAAAATACGAAAAGAGTTAATAGACCTTAGAAATCAAATGGATGAAATTCAAGAAAAAATAAGAATTAGTACAGTTTCCATGAAAAGAGAAAAAAGAAAACTTCATAGAACTGAAAAAAATATGAGAATTACAAGTGATTCGATTTCTAAACTAAATCGTAGTTTTAGATCTAAAACAAAACAATATTTAAAGAAAAAATAAAAAACTTAGTTGTCAAAATAGACACTTAAAAAATATTATAAACCTAGTTGTATTTATATTCAGCTGGGTTTTTATATTGAAGTGAATATTCTGAATAATTTTATATTAAAAAAATAACTATGAAGTATTTGCTTTTTTATAAAAATGTGTTATACTTAATTAGTAATTAATTGTCTCCTTAGCTCAGTTGGTAGAGCAACTGACTCTTAATCAGTGGGTCTAGGGTTCGAATCCCTAAGGGGACACCATTTTGTTATAAAGTTTAATTTTATTAAATTTTAAGTATATAGAGGTGCACTTATGAAAGAAGGTTTTACTTCAATGCTGTCAACTTAAGGAATAGACAATAAAACTCTATTATGATAAACTTATAATAGAGGTGAAAGTAAATGAGT
>CANQFF010000070.1 GCA_947598345.1 uncultured Bacilli bacterium | reverse complement strand
AATTAATTGAACTTTAAATTTATAATAATAAAAACTACACAATTTCTTATGTAGTTCCTTAAACTGATGACATTGCTCCTTCCTTTAGGGCACCAGATTGATAGTAAACTCGGACTTTTGAGTTAAAAATAGAAAAATGAGAAATCGGCTTGTAAAAAAGCCGTTTTTATGTTATTATGAATATGTCAAGGAAACTTGCATAAAATAAAAAAGGGAACATTCAATATCGCGGTTGAGTGTTGCCAAAATATTTTGGTTCACCTAAATCGTTGCTGAGTTAGGTGATTTTCTTTTTATATTAAAACTATAAATAGTAATAATACTAATAGGAAGATAAGAATTACTAAAGATAGAATTAAAAAATCCTTCTTGTTCATTATATCGCCTCCCTTCAATTAAGAAGCTCGGCAATCACCCAACTATTAAATGTTCCAAATAAAATTATATCAAACGAATGTTCTTAATTCAATGCTTTTTCACTAAATTTATGATAATTTAAAAATATTATTATCGAGCATATAAAAGTTGTTGTATTTTAAACTTTAGGTAACATAAAAACGACTTGAAAAAAAGAAATTTTTATGTTATTATGTATTTGCAAATAGAACTTGCATAAAATAAAAAAGGAATACCTAATTTTCATGAGTTAGGTACTATCCACAGAGTACCAACTGTTAGGTCGGTACTATTTTTGTATTAAAATAGTATAAAAAATTTATAAAATATTTAGTTATGTTTATGAATTAAATTATAAGTTTAAAGGAGATTATTTCATGAAAAAAATAAGCAGTTTAATTAAAAATATATATAATGTAATAAATGAAAATAAAAAAATAAATTTTATAATTATCATAGCTTTAAGTTTATTATTATTTGGATGCGGTAAAAAAGAAAAAATTTATGAAGATACTACTAATGATTTTATAAATAATAAAACGGTTATCAATGTATATGATGATGTTTATATGAAAGATATTGTAGAAATTATTAATGATGATATAAATATTACTAGTACTAATTATAAAATAGATACGACTAAGTTAGGAAGTCAAGATTTAGAAGTATATTATGAATATGAAAATAAAAAATATGTTTATAAATATCAAATAGAAGTTGTAGATGTTGAACCTCCTTTAGTTTTTAGTGGGACTGAAAAGACTGTTGAATTAAATTATGATGGTGATGTATGTGATATTATAACATATGGTGATAATTATACTGGTGATGTTAATTGTACTATCGATGGGGAATATGATCTAAGTAAAGTAGGAACTTATCATTTAGTATATAAGTTAAGTGATAGTAGTAATAATTTAAAAGAGGTTAATGTAACTTTGAATGTAACAGATAATATTAAAGGGCCAATATATACACCTAGTGAAAAAACATATTTTTCGGATATTTACTCAAAACATAAAACAGATTCTACTGAAATTGGTATAGATGTTTCAAAATGGCAAGGAGATATAGATTTTGAAAAGGTAAAAGATGCAGGTTCAACTTTCGTCATTATGAGAATTGGTGTTCAAAAATATAGTGGGGGAGAATTGAATATTGATGAATACTATAAAGAAAATATTAAAAAAGCAAAATCAGCTGGTCTTAAAGTAGGAGTATATTTATATAGTATTGCTACAAATGTAGATGAGGCAATTTCACATGCTAACTGGGTAATAAATGCTTTAGACGGAGTATCACTAGATTTACCTGTTGTATTTGATTGGGAAAGCTGGTCAGATTGGAATTCCTATAAAATAAGTTTTTATGACATAAATAATATCGCAAATACTTTTATAAAAACAGTAGAAAACTCAGGTTACCAAGGAATGCTTTATAGTAGTAAATTTTATTTAGAGAAAATTTGGACTAATAAATACAATTTCCCTGTATGGCTTGCTCACTATATTGAACAAACAAATTATGAAGGAGATTATATAATTTGGCAAATGTGTAATAACGGCAGAATTAATGGTATATATGGTGATGTAGATATAGATATAATGTATAAAAAATAAAAGATACCTTCAGGGTATTTTTTTAAAAACATAAAAATAACTAAAAAAATATAAAAATTACTAGATTTATGTAATATAAATGTTGTATAATGAATTTGAAGGTAAGGTGTAAGTTGTGGAAAATAAATTAAAATTAATAGTACCAGAAAATTTTAGGGAATTTGGACAAAGGGTAAATAAAAAAATAAATTTAATAAGACAAACTGATGAAAATTATATAGTTGATATGGAGTTACCTAGATTTAGTAATGGTGAAGGTAAGTGTGTTATTAATGAGTCTGTAAGAAATCAAGATGTATATATTCTTACGGATATAAGTAATTATGATGTTACCTATAAAGCTCAGCGAGGAATTCAGCATATGATGCCAGATGAACATAATCAAGATATAAAAAGAATTATTAGTGCAATTAATGGACATGCATCAAGACTAACATTAGTTATGCCACTTTTATATCAATCAAGGCAAGAAAAAAGAACTATAAGAGAGTCTTTAGATTGTGCAATGGCACTTCAAGCTCTTGAAAGATATAATGTAAGTGAGATAATTACTTTTGATGCGCATAATCCAACGGTTGAAAATGCAGTGCCAAACAAAATGACATTTAGTAATGGATATGCAACTGAAGACTTGATATCAGATTTTTTAATTAAAGAAAATGTAGATATTAATAATTTATTTGTTGTTGGACCTGATATGGGCGCTAGATCAAAAGCTAAATTTTTAGCAGATATATTAGGTGGAATAAGGTATGGAAATTTTGAAAAAAGAAGAAATTACGAGAAAGTAGAAAACGGTAAAAACCGTATAGAGTATCATGCTTTTGTTGGACCAGAAAAATTAGATGGTACAGATATAATTTTATTTGATGATATGATATCTTCTGGAACTACTATACTTGATGCTGCTAAAAAGTTAAAAGAAAGAGGTGCCTCTAAAATATATATTATGGTTACCTTTGCATCTTTTACAGACGGTGTTGATAAATTTAATGAATTTTATGAAAAAGGTATATTTGATAAAGTGTATTCAACAAATTTAGCTTATGTACCTGATGAATATAAGGCATTACCTTGGTTTGAGAGCGTAGATTGTTCTTTAAGAGTCGCACAAATAATAAGTAATTTAAATGAAGGAAAATCAATAAGAGAATATTTAAATGGTAAAGAAGAAATGGCAGAAAAAGTAAAGAGTTTGAAAAGATTTTAAAAGGATTTTATGAGTAGAAGAAAGAAAAATAAAAATAGTGGGAAAAAATTATGGTTTGCAATAATAACATTAATATTGATTACAATAATAGGGTATTATCAGGAAACTATTACTGGTTTTTTGCTTTCTTCAAAATCCTATAAACTTGAAGATATACCAGAATATTACGGTGAACCTTATGTATATATTAATGATAATAAACCTAATTTTACGGATGATGAGTTAACAACTTCACCATTTGAAAAATATAGTGAACACGATTTATTAGATAGAAGTGGTGTAGCATTTGCAAATGTTAGTATTGATACTATGCCTACTAAAGAAAGAGGATCCATTGGTATGATTAAACCTAGTGGATGGCATACAGTTAAATATGATATAGTTGATGGTAAATATTTATATAATAGATGTCATTTAATAGGATATCAGCTTACTGGTGAAAATGCTAATGAAGAAAATTTAATTACTTGTACTAGATATATGAATACTGGTGCTATGCTTGAATTTGAAAATAAAGTAGCAGATTATGTGAAAAAAACAAAAAATCATGTCCTTTATAGGGTAACTCCTATTTATATAGGTAGTAATTTACTTGCTAGTGGCGTACAAATTGAAGCTGAATCAGTAGAGGATCAGGGGGAAGGAATTTTATTTAATGTGTACATATATAATGTGCAAGAGGGTATAGAAATAGACTATGCTACTGGTGATAGTAAATTAATAGAACATAATTAAAAAATTGTCATAAAATATATTGAAAAATAAATATAATTTTGTTATACTATATTAGTATTAACAAAACGGGTCTATAGCCAAGTGGTAAGGCGTGGGACTGCAACTCCC
>CANQFF010000069.1 GCA_947598345.1 uncultured Bacilli bacterium | reverse complement strand
ACGAAAATGTGTTTTTATTTTAGAAAAAAATCATAATATTTAAAGTAGGTGAAATATGAAAAGTTTGGCAAGATTTTTTGTAAGTGTAAAAAAAGAGATGAAAAAGGTAAGATGGCCTGGTAAGAAAGAAATGATTAAATTTTCTACTGCTACTATAGCAATTATTTGTTTCTTTATGGTATTCTTTTCTTGTGCTGATGGAATATTAGGTGCGATTGTGAAGGTGTTTAGTTAATGGAAAAGGAATGGTATGTTGTTAACACTTATTCAGGACACGAGAATAAGGTAAAAGAAAAACTTGAAATGCGTGCTAGTTCCATGGGAATGGAAGATTATATATTTCGTGTAGTTGTTCCTTCTCAAAAAGAAGTAGTAGTAAAAAATGGAAAAGAAGTTGAAAAAGATACTAAGATGTTTCCAGGATACATATTAGTAGAAATGATTATGACTGATGAAGCATGGTTTGTTGTTCGTAATACACCGGGTGTTACTGGATTTATAGGATCTAGTGGTAAAGGTGCAAAACCATTTCCTTTAACAAAACAAGAAGTAGATAGAATACTTGGAAATATGGGAATGAGCAGAATCGATGTTGTAAATGAAATTAGTGAAGGGGATACTGTTAAAGTAATAAGTGGAGCATTCGCTAATATGTTTGGTAAAGTAAAATCTGTAGATATGGTTAATCAAAAAATTGAGGTTGCTCTTGATTTGTTTGGACAAGAAACAATTGTAGAAGTCTTATTTACTGAAATTGAGAAAGCATAAAAATGCTTTACAAATAAAAAAAAATATGTTATTATTATATGGCTGTATTGTTTTTATATGGCATTGTGGGAGCTAATGATTAATACAATTAGGTATTAAAAAGCGGAGCATTTGGACCACAACGAAAAGCTAAAAAATTATGGGAGGTGTTTTTCGTGGCACAATTAGTTAAGGAAATTAAGTTACAAATTCCAGCAGGAAAAGCAACACCAGCTCCTCCAGTAGGAACTGTACTTGGACCAGCAGGAATTAATTTACAAGAATTTTGTACAAAATATAATGATGCAACAAAAGATAAAATGGGAGATATATTACCAGTTGTTATTTCTATTTATGATGATAGAACTTTCACATTTGTAATTAAAACTCCACCAACTCCATTCTTAATAAAGAAAATTTGTAATATTAAGAAAGGATCAAATAAAGGTTCTAAAGAACCAGTTGGTACAATGTCTCAAGCACAACTTAAACAAATTGCTGAGATTAAATTACCAGATTTGAATTGTTATACGATTGAAAAAGCCATGGATATTGTTGCAGGTACTGCAAAAAACATGGGTGTTAAAGTAGAAGAAAAATAATAATAAAATAATGTAATGTGATATGATATGATATGATGCGATGTGATTTCCGCTTTTCATATTTGATATTTCATATTTTCATACTTTTCATATTATCATTAGATAGATAAAAAATTTAAAATAGGAGGTTAGTATGAAAAGAGGAAAGAAGTATTTAGAAGCTGCTAGTAAAATAGAAAAAGGTAAAGCTTATGGAATAACTGAAGCAGTTAAATTATTAAAAGAAATGAAAACAGCTAAATTTGATGAATCTGTAGAGTTAGTTTTAAGATTAAATTTGGATACTAAAAAAGCAGATCAACAATTAAGAGGTGCGACTGTTCTTCCAAATGGTATTGGTAAAACAAAGAAGGTTTTAGTAATAGCTCGTGGAACTAAGGCAACTGAAGCAAAGGATGCTGGAGCTGATTATGTTGGAGAAAACGACATGATTGACAAAATAGCTAATGAAAATTGGTTTGATTTTGATACAATGATTGCTACTCCAGATATGATGCCAGCTTTAGGTAAAATCGGTCGTGTTTTAGGACCTCGTGGTTTAATGCCAAACCCTAAAACTGGTACGGTTACTATGGATGTAGCTAAGGCAGTTAGCGATGTTAAAAAGGGTCGTGTTGAGTATAGAACTGATTCATTCGGAAATGTTGCAGTTTTAGTTGGTAAAGCTTCATTTGATGAAGATAAATTAGTTGAAAATATTAATTCTTTTGTATCATTAATTAATAAAACTAAACCTAGTGCAGTTAAGGGTAAATATATATTAAATATTTCAATTTCAACTACAATGGGACCTGGTATTAAAGTTGATGCAAGTAGTTTTGAAAATTAATGTTTACTTTTAAAAAAAGTTATGTTATAATAAATGCAATTGGAAAGATAGTACCGTAGACAGTAGGGGAGAAATCTTAATAAACCTACCGAGGAACTTTTTATTAGTTCGATTAGTCTACATATTATGTTTCAATATGTAGACTTTTTCTAATGGTATTCTAAAGATTAGGAGGTGTAGTATGGCAAATCCAAAAATATTAGAAAGAAAGCAAAGTATTATTGATGAAATATCTAATAATGTTAAAGAATCTAGTTCATTTATATTTTTAGATAATAATGGTTTAACTGTTTCTGAGACAATGGAATTAAGAAGAAAGTTAAGAGAGTCTAATTCTGAACTTAAGATCTATAAGAATACTTTAGTTGCACGAGCTCTTAAAGATTTAAATATAGATGTTGAAAAGGAATTAAACGGTCCAAAAATTGTTGCTTTTGGTAAAGATATTATAGAGCCAATTAAAGCTGTTTCAGAGTTTTCAAAAACTCATGATAAATTAGTTATGAAAATTGGTATAGTAGATGGTAAAGTTACAGAACTAGATGAATTAAATAAACTTGCTACAATACCTTCAAGAGAAGGATTACTTACAATGTTTGCAGGTGGTTTACTTGCTATTCCAAAAGATTTTGCAATTTGCTTAAACTTACATAGTGAAAAAATGGAAAATTAATAAAATGAAGGGAGATAATATATTATGGCAAAATTAAGCGCAAAAGAAATAATTGATTCTTTAAAAGAAATGACACTTTTAGAAATCAAAGAAGTAGTAGATTTAATGAAAGAAGAATTTGGTGTAGATCCAAGTGCAGTAGCTGTTGCTGCTCCTCAAGCTGGAGCTGAAGCTACTAATGACGGTCCAAGTACAGTTGATGTAGTATTAGCTAGTGCTGGAGCTAACAAAATAGCAGTTATTAAAATAATTAAGGAAGTTACTGGATTAGGTTTAGGAGATTCTAAAGCTATTGCAGATAACGGTGGAGTTATTAAAGAAAAAGTTTCTTCTGATGAAGCTAATGAGCTTAAAGCTAAATTCGAAGAAGCTGGCGCTACTATCGAATTAAAATAATTAAATTTTTATATTTAAGCCTGTACTAAATATAGTATGGGCTTTAAGTGTTTCTAAATGTAAGAAATATTTATTTTAAAATATTATAGGAGAATTGTTACATGCATTTTAAACTGATTATTTAACCCCAATTATAAATTTAATTAATGCTTGTAATAAAGAATAGATATGAGTTATTATTTTGATAAACAAATAGATACAGAAAGTAAGGAAGTTACTACTAGAGCAGAAATTGGTGGTAAGGTTTATACTTTTAAAACCGATAATAATGTTTTTTCTAAAAGAGGTTTAGATTTTGGAACCAGGACATTATTAGAAAGTATTGATATTAAAAATATTAGTGGAGATGTGTTAGATTTTGGATGTGGATATGGACCTATTGGAATTTATATTAAATCTAATACTGATTCTATTGTTGATATGGTAGATATCAATGAAAGAGCCATAAATTTGGCTAAAAAAAATGCTGAAATTAATAATACTTTTGTAAATATTTTTGAGAGTGATGTTTATAGTAATATAACAAAAAAATATGATTTTATAATAACTAATCCACCTATTAGGGTTGGTAAAAAGGTGTTATATGAAATACTTATAGATGCTAAAGACCATTTAAAGGAAAATGGTAATTTAATTTTTGTTATAAATAAAGATCAAGGTGCAAAGAGTGTTATGAAAGATATGATGAATTATTATAATGTTACATTGTTGAAAAAAAATAAAGGATTTTTTGTAATTAATTGTCAAAAATACAGTAAAAAAGAGTAAAAATAAATAAAATGAAAAAAATAGATAAAATTTATGGAAATGAAATAAAATCTATTTTTTT
>CANQFF010000068.1 GCA_947598345.1 uncultured Bacilli bacterium | reverse complement strand
TTGGATATGTATCATACTCTTTTACATTACTTATAAGAATTCCTATTTTCTTTTCTTTTTCATTATCCATTATATATGCGTACCTACTGTATTCTTTATCATCATTTTTTACTTTTATATCTAACTTGTCATTAAAATTCAAACTTTCAACTATTTCAGATATTTCATCTTTACTAGATACTGTTTTATTATTTATAGATAATATTTCATCACCTGTTTTAAGATTTGTTTTTGAACCTTCTACTACATAAGTCACATATAACTTATTTGATATAACTTTAATATCTTTATTAGCATATCTATAAGCCACACTTATCGCATTACTTATAGACTCATTCATAAGTATTTTATCTCTTAATAAATATGATTTACTGGTTTCACTATCTAATAATACATCCTCTTTTTTTAATATTTTAAAATCTGGATTAACAAGCGCAAATAAAAGAGTTGGTATAGTAGCATTATATTCTTTAACATAAGCTAAATTAAAACTTCCTTTACTCTCATATCCATCTATTATTATCTTTTCTCTCATATCAGTAATACCGCCTGGTGCGTCGATATAATATGGAAACCTTATCGTAAATATTAATAATATAGAAAATAAAATTATTATAAATTTATAATTCTCTTTTAAAAATTTTTGAATTGTTTTTTTCACATTATCACCTAATATATATTTATGATAACATTAATTAATTTATTTAGCAATATTAAAATAAAAATAGGCTTGTGCCTATTTTTTTACTAATACTTTTGAATCTGATTTTACTATATCTTCTGTTTGTTGAAGTGGTTTTATTATACCATCTGTTGGATCAAATTCATAAGCTGATGGATCCATCAAAAATTGATAAAAATCATCCTTACTTTGATATGTTTGGCCATATACAGTGTAAGTACCATCTTCGTTTACAACGCCCTCTTCTATATCTGTTGGTACATCATCAGTAATATCTGGTTCTGTTACCTCTGGTGCTGTTGTCTCAGATGTTGTTACCTCTGGTGCTGTTGTCTCAGATGTTGTTACCTCTGGTTCTGTTACCTCTGGTTCTGTTACCTCTGGTGCTGTTGTTTCAGGTGTTGTTACCTCTGGCACAGTTGTTTCTTCTTCTTTATTTAACTGACCCTCTGTTTCAACATCTTCATCAATATCTGGAACTTCACTTGTAAAGTATTCTGTATCTACACTTTCACCATCAGTTGCTTGAGATTTAAGATAATTTTCATATGATTCCTTACTTACCCATCTACTACCATCTGGGGCTACATATGAATCTTCATTCTCTTCAACTATACGATCATTTTCATCTTTTTTATAACCATCTGGTAATCCATCCTCTTGAAGAACTCCTGTTTCAATATTACCATTTTCGTCTTTTATTTCGTACTCAGGAACAACTTGATAAGCATTTCCATCAGAACCTACCTCTAATTGTCCATTCCAAGTATCAACAACTTCTTTTCCTACATTCTGAGCATTATTTTTAGCAGTTTCATCTTTATATATTTTAACTTCTTCTATGTTATTTGGATTTACATCAAATACAAGTTCATCAAAATTAAAATCTCCTTGTGGATTTGAAAAATGATTTTCTATTATTTCATCTTCTTTCGGAAATTCAAGTTCAACTCCTAAACTATCTAAACTATGAGATTTTAACTTTTCTTCTTTCTTTTCTTCACTTACATTTGGTTTAATTTCATCATCATCAGAAACTGTTGTTTTAATTTCATCCTGTTTAGAATTATTATTTTTATTTTTACCAGAACAAGAAAAAGTAAGTACTGATGTAACCGCTAATAAACTAGCTAGGAATTTTTTTATCCCTGTTTTTCTTTTAGACTTCTTTCTTGATTCTTTTTTCTTTTCATCAGCTTCACGCAATCTTTTTAAAGCATCTTTTGTAGATTCAATTGTTTTATCAGCCATACCAAAACCCTCTTTCTATACACATTCTCCGTTTTTTTTAATGTTTGCCGTATATAATAGCACATTTTACTTAGTTTGTCAAATCTTATATGAGGTTAAAAAAATATACTTTTACATATATTTATTCATTGATTTCATCATTTGATTAACCTGCTTTTGACTAGGTGTTCTTCCCATCTGCATCATCATAGCTTTAATCATTTGCTCATTTATTGGTGGATTCTTCTTTAAAAATTTTTTCATGTAAAATCTAGCTAGGAAAAAACCTATTATAGCGCCAATTACTAATCCTATTAATATATATACAATATCCATATTTCCTTCCTTTCATATACTTATATTTTACTATAATATATTATATTTTTCAATAGTTATCTAAATTTATCTTTTAACCAAAAATATTCTTTAGATTCAAAATTACATACAAATATATTTTTATTATAGATATAAAATATACACAACACTTCCCTTAAATATTTATCATTATTAACTACACAACAACTTTTTCTAATCTCAAAATAATTATATTTATCTAAATAAAATTTATTATTATGAAATTTTAAATTAGTTTTAGCCTTAACATAATTTTTTAGAGCCTTGACATTAAACAAATTACATACATTATAATATAAACTTATACCATAATTATAATTTTCTTTATGCATAGTTTTAAGTTTATATAATATATCAAATAAGTAATCACTATTATTTTTAAAAAAATTATCTTTAATAATAAATAAATAGTACATATATTTCACCATTTAATATTATAATCCCTAAAAAAAGAAAAAAAGATAGAATTTTGCACTATCAAATATGTTTTTTTGTTTTTTCTGATTCTTTTTTATCTTTTGATAAACTGTTAAAATAACAAAATTTTATTAATTCTTTTTGATCTAAATATTCATCAACTGACAAATCACCGCTGTCATATAAATATTCTATTTCATCTAATTCCATTTTATATCTTTTTTTGATTAAAGTTAATAATACTTTCTTTGCACTAGGACTTAAATTTTGATCATAAAGTAAAAATGGCGAATTAAAAATTTGTTTTAAAATCATATTCTTATAATTATTTGTACCTGTATTATTTAGTGTACCATAATTTGAATCATAATTAACTAAATCAGCTAAGTCTTCTTCTTTTATTAATCCATTATTTAAATCTAAATTTAACAATGCTTTTGCCCTTTCTATTCTAAGTAAAGCTTTCTTTTTCTCGTTTGCTAAATTCAAAATAATTCACCTCATCTTCGAAATATTCTACCACTATTTATATTTATAGTCAATAATAAATAAAGTAACATACTAAGATTTATTTTTTTCTAAATCTAAAATATCTTTAACAGGTTTATAAGTTTTTCTATATCCTTCTATAAGTCCATATTTTCTTATTGCTTCTATGTGTTTTTTCGTTGGATATCCTTTATGTTTACCATATTCATATAATGGATATTTTTTATCTAATTCGTACATTTCTCTATCACGAGTTACTTTTGCAATTACACTAGCTGCAGCTATACTTATGCTTTTAGCATCACCTTTTATTATTGGGGTATGTGGAATATTAAGATCTTTAAGTGGCATAGCATCTGTAAGTACATGTTCTAATTTAATTTTTTTAGAAACTTCAAAAATCGCTATCATCATAGCTTTACGACTAGCCTCATATATGTTTATTTCATCTATTTCTTCTGGTGAAACTTCACCAATACCATAAGCTATACAATTATCTATTATATATTTATAAAATTCATCTCGTTTCTTTTCTGATAATTTTTTTGAATCAGTTAATCCTTCTAATTTAAAATCTTTAGGAAGTACACAACAAGCCGCAACTACATTACCTATCAAAGGCCCTCTTCCAACCTCATCTACTCCACCAATAAATTTTACTCCCTTATCATATAGCTCATTTTCATATTTCCATAAATCCATAAAGATCACCTAATAAAATTATATATTAAATAGTATTTCAAATCAAGGAAAAAGAACATATAAAATATGTTCTAAGGTATCTAATTACTTAATAATTTCAGAAATTGAACCAGAACCAACTGTTCTACCACCTTCACGGATTGAGAACTTAGTTCCATTTTCAATAGCGATTGGAGCTATTAATTCAACAGTCATTTCTACATTATCTCCAGGCATAACCATTTCAACACCCTCTGGTAATTCAATAACACCAGTAACATCTGTAGTTCTAAAATAGAACTGTGGACGATAATTGCTGAAGAATGGAGTATGTCTTCCACCTTCTTCTTTAGTTAAAACATAAACTTGTGCTTTAAACTTAGTATGAGGTGTTA
>CANQFF010000067.1 GCA_947598345.1 uncultured Bacilli bacterium | reverse complement strand
GTGTAGAGATACTACCACTTTCACCTAACCTTTCATCTTCTCTAGATAATCTTAAATATATTCCTACCTTATAGGTTATATCTGTTATCATAATATAAATTTTAAATTATATCGGTATTTATTACACCAATATTCTCATAAATATTAAACTCCTTATCTAGAAAAGAAAGTAAAAAGGTACTCATTAAATCATTAAGTGTTACCCCTGTTTCATCAAATATATTATTTACTTTATATTCTTCTTTCATAGGACACCTCTATAAATGTATATGTTCTATTCTTTTAATTAATTTGTAAAATATTGTTGCTTAAATATTTTAAAAAAAATTGCCTTTAATAAAAGGCATTAATTTTCTTACAAGAACTTTAATTTGTAAAAGTGTGCGTATTAGATCCATCAGAACGATGACTAAAAGTTGTATTACCAGTAGTAAAATTATGACTAACGCTTCCATCAGAATTATGACTGAATGAGGATCTACCATTAGAAAAACTGTGACTACTGCTTCCGTCAGAATTATGACTAATTGTTGAATGACCACTAGTTGAATTATGACTAGATATTCCATTTGAACTATGACTTATGGAGCTATTATTAAAGCCATGTCCAAATGATGAATTTTTATCATTATTAAACATACATTGACTCCTTTCAGTAACATTATAACATGAAATACTAAAAATTATTATAAGTTTACCATTTTTGATAAAAAACATATTCCTGTAAATAATAAAATTAGTAGCTAAAAAAATTTTAAAATAATTAAAAATATTTGCTTAAATTTTTCAAATTCATTTATTTTTTTAAAGTTGCGTACTTTGGTGAGTTATAACATAAACTCCTTCGTTATTTTTTAAAATTATTTGTTCATGATTATTATTTTGATTAATCAAATTTACTTTAAATAAATCTCCTTTTTGATATGAAGAATCAACACTATATGTATATTTTTCTTCATTTCTATAAATTTCTAGTGTTCCAGTCATATGATAAGCCTTTGAATCGTTAATTTTTTTACTTAACTCTTTTACTAAATCCTTATCATCATATTTACCACAACCAGAAAGTAACAAAACAGCTGACAAAAATATAAATATTTTTTTCATATTTCACCTCATTTTTCAATTAATTATATGGTATAAAATAACATTTATGAATAATTTAGCGATATATGGAAAAAATATAGAATGATAGAAAGGATGATGTTATGGAAGCATTACAAAAAACTTGTCTAGTATTTACAATAATAGGAGCAATTGTTTGGGGCTTAATTGGTTTTTTTGATTTCAATTTAGTTGAATGGATCTTTGGAGATTCTATGATATCAAAAATTGTTTATATTGTTGTTGGAATATGTGGATTAGTAAACATTGGACTACTATTTAATCATATAGAGTCAAAATAAAGTACAAAAAGAGACTACTGAAAAGTAGTCACCTTAATACTTTATTTTTTTTTGCTTATAGTAACCGTAGCCTCAGTTCTTTTAGCTATATATATAGCTAATGGATTAGAACCTTTAACAATTACTTTTCTTGTATAAGTTCCCTCTGTTAAACCGGATAAATCAACATAAACTGTTATATCCGATTCATCTATTGAAGATAAAACTGAACTAGCACCTTGAACTTCTACAGTAATAAATCCATTATCGTTATCTATTGGTTGAGCTATTAAACCTTCACCTACATTCATTCCAGTAAGTGGTATATTAAATCTAACAGGATCAGATGATGAATCAGTTATTTTAAGTGAAACTGTAATGTAGTTAAAGCTCATTGATTTAACTCCAGATGGTTTATTTATTTCAACATTAAATGAAGAATCTGATGTCAAATCTGATATATCTACTTCAACATCTAAACTATTAATAGAAGACAATGTTTCAGAATCACCGTAAAGAGTTATTTCATTTTCACTAAATGAATATCCTCCAATAGCTTTACCAGCTTTCAATGTTCCCTTTGGTACAAAGTTAAGTGGTACTTTTTTACTTGGTGAGGAAAGATCAACTTGAGCACTTATTTTTGAAGGAACAAATTCAACATCTACAACATTTCCATGACTATCATAAGCTTTTAAATTAACATCATTTAGTTCTTTTGTTCCTGCACTTTTATCTGATAATTCGTTTACATCTATAAGAGCTTTTACAGTCGCAACTTGATCAATCTTGTATTGCGCTCCTCTTATAGTTACTTTATCTACACTTAGTTTAACACCATTAACTATTAGAGTATTATCAAGTTTATCAGTATTTATTATATCGTAAGTTAATTCCTTTGTATCGGATACTTTTTCATATATTATAACAGTAGCAACACTAGGATTAACACTATACTCAATACCAGATAATCCTTGGTCATATTCTATATTTACTTTGTGTGTTCCTGGAGTTAGTCCAGTAAGATCAACAGTAACTCCACTGTTAGATGATTGTTTTGCAATATATAAATCTGCCTTACTACCAATCAAAGTTACATCTACTGTCTCTGGTAGTCCTTCGACAACATATTGTTCTTCGTTATATATTACATTAACCTTTTGATCTTTAAATACTTCTGCAGATTGACTAGAAAAAGTAATTATTTTCTGATCCACAACAATAAAAATCATTATAGATATAAAAAGTGATAAAAACAACAAAGTTGTTGGTTTAGATAACCAAGTTTCAAACCTTTTATTTGGAACACTAATTTTTTTACTTATCTTAAATATTAATCTAGTTACAGGCATTATCAAATGTCTATCAAAAAAGTTAAAAAGGAGTTTGAAAAAATTAATTATTTTCTTCATTTGATTTTTCCTCCTCTTCTTCAATTACTATTGATTTTTTAGGGCTTAATTCTTCTAGCAACATTACTTTTATTTCGTCTGGTGTAAGATTATAGTGCAATTCGCCACCAATTGCCATTGACAATCTACCTGTTTCCTCAGAAACAACTAATGAAATACAATCTGTTATTTCTGCTATTCCTAATGCAGCTCTATGACGAGTTCCTAATTTCTTTATTATTTTAGAATTTTCACTTGTTGGAAATACAGCTCTCGCACAAGTTATTTTATCTCCTTGAATTATAACACCACCATCGTGTAATGGGTTATTTGGAAAGAATATGGACATAAGTAAATCACTAGATATATCTGCATATATCTTTTTTGATTTTTGAATATAGTCATTTAGACTATTATCCCTTTCAATGACAATAAGCGCTCCTGTTCTAGTCTTTCTTAGTGAATCCATAGCGCTTACTATTTCATAAACAACTCTTTCTCTTTCATCAACAGTCAATACTTTATGTCTACCAAGTAATTGACTTCTACCTAATTGTTCTAAAACATTTCTAATTTCTGGTTGGAATATAACAATTAAAGCTAATACGCCCCACTCTATTACATAATCCAATAAAAATCCAATTGTAACTAAATTAAAAAAATCAGATAATAATTTTAAAACAAGTATAAATACTATACCTTTAAATAATAATACCATCTTTACATTTTTACTTAAACTTTTTAATATATAATATAGTACAAGCCAAACCAATAATACATCTATTATCATTTTGACTGAATTAACAATAGAATCAAATGTCATCTAACTACCTCCTCTATTCCTAAATAATTATATCATAAATAGTTATAAATTGGAACACTGCAATTTTTAATAAAGATATTAAAAGCCTTTATAATCAAAGAAAATTATATATAAAATATTTTATTATTTATTTTTGAATAAACGCTTAATGTGTTATAAAGAAAAAAGTACTTAACTTTATTAAGCACTCAATTTATACATTTTTTTATTTATATTTTAGTATAAAACCATTGTGTCAAAAACATTTGTTTGGTATAATATTTATGGATACATTTGAAATATATCAGATGCTTTCCCTTTCTATTTATCAAATGGTAAAAGAAAGGTGGTGGTATTTATGACAAAAAGAGAATTTTCTCAATTTATTATAATATTACTCCTATTCTTAGTCGTAATTATTTTACTTCTAAAATAGCAAAAGCATCTGATTTCAACAATAGTTGATTTCAGATGCTATCCTCAAGGGATTGCATTTGATTAACCCTATCAAATGTATCCTTTTTATTTTATGCAAGTTTCCTTGACATATTCATAATAACATAAAAGAGAACTTTTTGCAAGTTCCCTATATTAAAGTTTGAAAAATTCAAACTGAAATTTCAATGGTGGAGAATAAGGGACTTGAACCCTTGACCCCCTGCGTGCAAGGCAGATGCTCTAGCCAACTGAGCTAATTCCCCAGCAGTAACAATGTTACTAGTAAAGTATATCATTATTTTTACAAGGTGTCAATATTTTTTTCGCGATTTGTTAATCCTTTTTTAAAATGTTACCATATCATTAGTTAAAATGTTATCAAACTTATGTTGTATAATATCTCTTT
>CANQFF010000066.1 GCA_947598345.1 uncultured Bacilli bacterium | reverse complement strand
GAGGTTCAGCAGCTCCACTATCAGTACATTTATTATCAGTTGTAGTCATATTAAAGTATTGATAGTTATAATAACATTGTTTACTATTAGCAAGTTCCTTCACATAATCCCCTAATTTATTTACAGATACCTTTATTTTAATTTCTTTTGTATATGGTTTTGTTGTCTTTACAACAAAAGTAATACTTCCACCTGTTTTAAAATTTGGTTTTAACTCTAATTTTAATTCTTCTGTTTTTTCGCTTTTTGATGCACCAATTGTTCCTTCTACTTTCCCTTGCTCTAAAGTAAAAATGTCATTATCTTCTAAGTAAATAGTATATTCAGTATCAAATTCATTTGATTGATCATCAACATAATTCATTATCTTTAAATTTACAACTTGATTTTCCCTTGAATAAATACGACTTTTAGATACATCTTCTACTTCAAAATAGAATGGATATGATGAAAATGAAGTCTCAAAATTTCTAGTTAAAACATACCTTGAATAAGTATTACTACAAGTTATTGAAAAAACAACTGTAATAATAGCAATAAATAAATATTTAACTATTTTTTTCATTTTCACCACTTCCTATTATATTTTTTTAATTTTTTTTGGTTTTATAGAACTTAATAATAAGAATATAACTAGTACAGTAAATAAAACTATAATCCCAATTGGTTTTTGAAAAAACAAGATTATTCTACCTAAAAATGGAATTTTAAAACTATACTTTCCTTCTACAATTTCTATATTTATCAATTCAGTATCGGTTCCAGTATTAGCGTCTCCTTTTGTAATGTAAAAATCTTTACCATCTTCTTTATATATTTCTTTTACCCTATGAGTAACTACTGAATTATTAATTCGAAATGAAATTATGTCATTTACTTTAATATCATTTGTTTCTTTAACAAATACTATATCCCCTTTATTTAATGTTGGTTCCATACTACCTGTTAAAACTATAAAATTTTTATAACCAAAAAAACTAGGTGTCTTATCTTTATAAATTAATCTTTGAATAATTACAAATGTACTATAAATCGCAATTATTACTAAAATTATCCAAAACAATATTTTTGATATTTTTTTTACTATTTTCATATTATACTTCCTAAACTACCTGAATAGCAATTAAATCTATAACAAGAGTTATATCTTTACCAGCGTATTCATAACTGTTATCTTTTTCATCCCATTCGATTTTAATATGAAACTTTGTCCTCATCTCAGTATTATAAGGAAGTTCATATTCACTAGTTTTATTTTCGTTTAGTACTATTTCTGTACCATCTTCACTTGTCAAAGTAACTTTTACTGGTATTACTGAATCTAACTCTATTTTTAAAGAATATTTCATTAAAACTTCATTCCTATTATTACCATCATAATTATTAACATAAAAATCTGATTCATCCGTATATCCAGGTAACAAATTTTTATTAGTATAACTAAATGTTGGATTATCTAAACTAAGAATAGGAACTGCCACTACATCACTAGCCTCACCAGAAAATTCTTTTAAATATCGGCTAGTCGTAACATTAAAAGTAAATATAAATAAGATACTTATAAAGAAAATTAATAAAATAACTGGTTTCTTTTTTAATCTTCTTCTTTTTTTCATAAAACCTCCTATTCATCATTTTATCTTTTGTTTTACAATCGCTATAACATTTATATTTTTATTATCATAATCTTCAATATTTGGATTAGTTATATCCTCTTCTTTAAACCAACTCCAATAAACTTTTATATTTATTGCATCAGAATCTGTGAATCCATTTCCTGTCTTTGGAAGTAATAAATCACTTTTTACAATGTTACCATCTGTAATATCATAATTTCCACTATCGTTTACTTTAAAATATGTTAATTTAAAATCTTTATCTAATTTACTCAAATCAAACTTAAATTCATATTCTAAACTTACTTCTGTACCATCTGGATTTATTACGAATTCAAAATATCCTTCGCTATCTGGCGCAACTTTTTCATTTAAAAATGTTGTTGATTCACTAAAATTAAATTGAATTGGAGTACCATCTTTAACGCTTACATCATTTACTGATACATTAAATTTTGCTATTTCTATTCCACCCATACCTTGGGTTACTTCAACATATCTTGAAAGTGTATAACTGGCTACAAATAAAATACTTACAAATATATAAAATATTAAGAAATTCTTTATTCTTTTTTTCAATCTATATTTTCTTTTTTGTGGCACCAGTTACACCTTCCCTCTAATATCCAGAAGCTGTAATTTTTAACTCTAATTTATAATTAGAATTTATATTTGTACCTACTTCTGTATCATTACTTCCTTCAATCCACTTCCAATCTAGTGTATAAACATCATAAGTGTTGGCGGCAAGGCCAATATTTTCTTGTTGTAATTCATCATAAGTTAGCCATTCATCATCATTACCTGCAACATATACACCGTTTAGTTTTAAACGATATTTCATATTAATATTATACTTATTCTCCTCAAACAAATCCAAATTATATCTTATATTAAATTCATTATTATTTCTTATTACAAATTGATAAGAATTTTCACTTGCTGGTGCGATTTTATTATCTACTACATAATAAGCTGTATTAGTAAATATGTGAAGCTGTGTATCTTGTGAATACTCTGTTTCCTTATCAAAAACTTCTATGCCGTCTTTATCTTCTGGAACAGTTTGATTACCTCCACTACCACCTACACTAATACTTCCATCAGAGTTATTGCAAGTACAATTACAGTCACAATTGTTATCGCAATCTTTTTTAAAAATAATATCAAATATATCCACATTACCAGTCGGAATTCTTGGTTTATGATCAATAAATCCTAGATTCCTAACAAGTAAAAAAATAATTATTATTAAGGCGATAAGTATTAATAGCATTACTATAAAATTTCTCTCACTTTTTCTTTCATTTTGTTCTTGCTTACTCATCTATGATTTATCACCACTTTTCCATTGCTTCTAAAGCCCCCAGTAAAGTCTATAAATTTTTATAAACTTTACTGGAAGTTTTAAAACTTCCATAATTGCTATGCAGCTGGATTGTATGAATTTGCATCTATATATTGGAATACATGTACATTAACAGGAATTTCTAGTGTTCCACCTTTTGTTCCTACTGATGTATGTTCCTCATTATTTGCATCTTCTGCATTATCCCAAGTTACTTTTATAGTTACTTCTATTACATCTTCTTCACCAAATGCTGCACCATCAGTTAATTTTATAACATATGGGTTTTCGCTAGTTCCAGCGCCTCCTGGTTCAACAGTTGCACCACCGTCTTTTCCTTTAACTTCTAACTTTAATTGAATGTCATCTGAATGTGCAACAAATCCTAGAGCAGTCAACTTTTGTGCTAATTGTTCTTTATCAGCCTCAGCAATAACACCAACAGCTACTTCAGTACCGTTTAAGTTAATTTCTGCTTTAGCAGATGCTGAATATGATGGAGCAATTTTATCATTAACAACATACTCTGGAGCCGCATCAGGAGTAAGTTTTAAAGTCATATTTTTACCTTCACTACCTTCAGCCAATTTAACAGCCCATTTAGCAATTTCTACAGATCCAGTACCAGTGAATTTATCAGCATACCTAGCATAAGTTCCTCCTACAAAGAATAGTGAAACAGCAAATAACATTGCTACTACCATTACTGATACTACTGTTTTCTTTTTCATTATTTCACCTCCTCTAACTAACTTCTTTTGAGAATAATATTCTAGAATATTATTTCTATATATAAAAGGATTCTCACCTTTTATACCATTTTTATTAATAAGACTATTTATCTTCCTTATTTTCTTTTTGTCGTTCTAATTCTCTTTGTCTTTTAAATTCTTCGAACTCTAATCTATCTTTTTCTTCTTCTTTTCTATATTTTTTATTATCTTTTCTAGTTACTATATATAACCACAATAAACCAATTACTAAAATTACTAATAAAACTACGAATAATCCAATAGGTTTTTGCATAAACATCAAGAAATTACCTGCTTTTGGAATTCTTGCTACATATAATCCTTCAACATCTTCCATTGCGACAAGATTAGTATCTTCTGCGTTGTTGGCATCTCCCTTAGTTTTAAAATATTGTTTACCATCTTCAAAAACAATTTCGACAATTCTATGTGTCGTAACAGTATCACTTTCATTTCTAAACGCTATTACATCATTTTTCTTTAGGGTAGTAGTATCAACCATTTTAACAAATACTAAATCTCCTGTATGAATTGATGTTTCCATTGAACCTGATAATACTATCATAGGTTTATATCCAAAAACATCTGGTACTTTTGCTGGATCAGTATTTGCTTTATACATAATTATTGCTGCTATTAATAATATAATAAATGCTATACCAAAAAAGAAAAACTTACATATTTTGCCAACAATTCCCTTCTTATTTTGTTTATCCTTTCTCACGATACCTCCTATTCTAGCAAGTTAAAAATAAAGTTTAAGACTTTATTC
>CANQFF010000065.1 GCA_947598345.1 uncultured Bacilli bacterium | reverse complement strand
AATAGTAACCTAAATCTCCTAAAATTTCAATTTCAGTATAGTCAAATATCGAAATTTGTGGTATTATTTTCATTGGAACATCACCTCGTTATTTTATTTTTTTATTCAACTATATTATAACATTTTTTTGGTGATAAGTCCAGTAAAACCCTTATTTTATAAGGGTTTTAGTCATTTAGTGCGAAAAATTTTAATTTTTAACAAAATAAATAAAAAAGCAAACGAATTCTCTTATTTTTCGGTGCGTTCACTTTTTTTTGCTTTTCTTTATTTCTTTATTTTATACAGCTTTGATTAACAAAGGAATTTATTCAAGAAAAAAAAAGAAAAAAAAAATTTGTGCAGTGGTCACTATGTATTATATATTATATATTTTTACTGCATTTTCATATTTTACTTGACTTTACATAAAATTAATATTATAATTAGAAATACGAATTAAGCAATCTTTGATTTTTATAATGTGTTTGTTCCTAAACGGTTTATTAGTAACTAAAAAGCTTATTAGTGAACATATTAAAACAAACACCCTATAATTAGGCAAAGATAGCCTTTTCGTAGGAAAGGAGAAAATATGTCAAGATATACTGATTCAAGTTATCGTGTAAGCCGTCGTTTAGGTTTCTCTACTTTGGAAAATGGTAAAGAGCTTGCTAAAAAACCATTCGCTCCAGGTATTCATGGAAACAAAAAAGCTAAAAAATTATCTAATTATGGTGTTCAATTACAAGAAAAACAAAAAGTTAGATTTATGTACGGATTAAACGAAAAACAATTTAGAAAAACTTTCGAAGATGCTGGTAAACTTAAAGGTGTTCATGGTGAAAACTTATTTAAACTACTTGAAAGCAGATTAGATAATATTGTATATCGTATTGGTTTTTCAACTACAAGAAGAGGAGCTAGACAACTTGTAAATCATGGACATATAACTGTTAATGGTAAAAAAGTTGATATTCCTTCTTATAGATGTAAACCAGGCGATGTTATTGCAATTAAAGAATCTGATAGAGAGCTTGCAATTGTTAAATCATCTTTAGAAGCATTAAGCAAAAGAGTTGATTTCATTACTTATGATGAATCTAAAATGGCTGGTACTTATGTAAGATATCCAGAAAGATCAGAATTAAACGGTGAGATTAACGAAGCATTGATAGTTGAATATTACAACAGATAAAAGACTTAGGTCTTTTTTCTTTCACTAGACAAACTTTAAATTTAATAGTATAATTGTATAGTCGAATAAACTCAAAAGTTAGGAGGTGAAACTTTGAAACTTATAAACAATAATATCAACGATACTAAGATTTTCGCTCTTGGTGGATTAGGAGAAGTAGGAAAAAATATGTACTGTGTTATGACTGGTAATGAGATAATTATAACAGATGTAGGAATAACATTTCCATCTGATGAATTACCTGGAGTAGATTATATAATACCAGATTTTACTTTTCTTAAGAAAAATGAAAGTAAAATAAAAGCTTTATTTATAACTCATGGTCACGAAGATCATATAGGTGGTATTCCTTTTTTACTTCAAGCAGTAAATATACCTGCCATATATTCTCCAAATCAAGCTGCTGGTCTTATTAGAAAAAAACTAGAAGATAGAAATATAAATTATAAAAATTTATATATATACGACGAAAATACAAAAGTAAAATTTAAAACTATGTCCGTTGAATTTTTTAGAACTACTCACTCTATTCCAGATTCACATGGAATCGTAATTCATACGCCAAATGGTACTATAGTTACAACTGGTGACTTTAAATTCGACTTAACACCTATTGGTCCTATGGCAAACATACATAAAATGGCAAGTATCGGTCAAAAAGGTGTTTCACTATTATTAAGTGATAGTACAAATGCTTTGAATGAAGGAATGAGTGTAAGTGAATCAAAAGTCGATGCTACCCTATCACATATATTTTTACAACATAGTGGTAGAATTATAATTGCTACATTCGCATCAAATATATATAGGTTAAAGCACATAGTAGATACTTGTAAAAGAAACAATAGAAAGATTGCAATATTTGGTAGAAGCATGGAAAACAATATAGAAATATCATTAAATTCAGGGTACATAAAACATAAAGAAATATTTGTATCACCTGAGGAAGCTAATCAACTACCACCAAATCAAGTGTGCCTTTTATGTACAGGTTCACAAGGAGAACCTTTGGCTGCTCTTTCAAGAATAGCTAACAATTCACATAGACAAATAAAATTACAAGAAGATGATTTAGTTATATTTTCATCTTCAGCTATTCCAGGAAACGCATTAAGTATCTCTAAAATAATAAATAAGTTATATTTACAAGGAGTAAAAGTATATACAAATACTTTATTAAATGATGTTCATACATCAGGACACGGTTATCAAGAAGAATTAAAATTAATGTTAAGACTTATAAAGCCAAAATATTTTATGCCTTTTCACGGTGAATATCGAATGCTTAAAACACATGCTGATTTGGCTATAGAATGTGGTATACCAAAGGAAAACACATTTATATTAGAAAACGGCGAAGTTTTATCACTTTATAAAGGTAATATTAAGAAAGATAAAGATATACAATCTGGTGATGTATATGTAGATGGTAATCGTATTGGAGAAATTGGAAATGCCGTAATGAGGGAAAGAAAGATAATGTCAAGTTACGGTATTGTAGTAATAATTGCTAATATCGATACTTCTAAGAAAAAATTAGTTATATCACCTAACATAACTACAAGAGGATTTGTATTAATACAAGATAATATAGAACTTTTAAAAGAAATAGAAAAAGAAGCTAGTAATATTATAAATAACAAACTTAAAGTTAATTGTATATTTAATGATATCAAATCAGATTTAATAACTAATCTTTCATCATTTATATATGAAAAAACAGGAAGATATCCATTAATATTACCTATAATAAATGATGTTAAAAAAACTACTGATTCAAAGTAGTTTTTTTCTTTTTACTTATACTAATTAATATTAAACCAAATAATATCAATGACATAGATGATTTTTTATGACTTTTATAATTGTTTTTACCTGTATCTGGAACTTCAACAACTTCTTTTTCATTATATAAATCAAATATATATACTTCATCATTCAATATAGATACATTTAATTTATTTATAAATTTATATCCTTTCATTCCTTTTATTTGAATTAAATAATAATTTCCGTATACAAGTCTATCTTCTATTAAACCATCTTTTGTTTCATAAGTTTTAACTAAATTATTATTACTATCATAAAGTTCAAATATAGCCCCATCTTCAAGAGTATAGTTATTATCTTCTCCATAATATTTATTTATTTGTATATCGCCCTTTATAACATTTTCATATGAATTAATAATAAAATTTTTATTTTCCTTAGTTATTTTTACATAATATGTATTAGTGTCTAGTGAATAACCTTTAGATGGAGTAATTTCTTTTATATAATATTCACCAAGAGGTAAATCCTTTATATAAGCTTTACCATCTTTATCAGTAGTTATTGTTGTAATTAATTTAAAATCATCGTATATTCCATACACCGCACCCTCTAAAGTAGCATCAGCATAGCTATTACCTTCACTATCAAATTTATTTAAAGTTACTGAACCACTATTGACTTCTACAGTTATATTAAATGTAATATCTTTCACTCTTCCGGGATATATAACAGCTTGAGCACTATCTAATCCATATAATATATAATTCCTATCTATAGGACTTTTCCTTATAAATTTTATTTCATATAACCCATCTTCAGGAGTATTTATTTTAAGTTCATTATTAATAATTTCAGCATCTAATTCTGTATACGATATTTCATAATTACTTAAAATATTATTCGTATCTACTATACTATATGTACGGTTACTACTGTATTCATAGTGATTACCTTTAAAGCTAGGTAATGTATAATGTCTACTTATAAGATATTCTATCTCTTCTATTTCATCTTTATATTGCTCTATCCTATC
This sequence comes from uncultured Bacilli bacterium, assembly GCA_947598345.1. Classification (GTDB taxonomy): domain Bacteria; phylum Bacillota_I; class Bacilli_A; order RF39; family UBA660; genus UMGS1613. The sequence goes on along the minus strand of CANQFF010000065.1, from coordinate 645 downwards.
ACCATTATAATTCTTAAAAAATATATCATCTAATCCTAAAGTTTTCCATATCATAAATTGAGTTATGCCATACCATTTAATATCAGTATGATTATAATAATTATAACCATAATATCCTATTAAATTTATTCTATCTATCTGTTCATCAGTTAAATTAAATCTAGAATCATTGACATAATATTCTTTATAATATTTATTTTCATCTAATAATTCAAATGGATTTATACAGTATACTGGAACTCCATCTGATCTTCTTATCATATAGATTGCCCCACTATAAACATTCCCATTACTTCTTTCTTCTGAGTACATATTAGGAACTCGTTCAGCAAAATGAAATCTTTCAAGTGCGTTTATATTTGTCATAAAAGCAATAAAAAATACTATAATAAATATAATTTTTTTCATAAAATTTCTCCTTTCACTACATTTTTAACATATTTATTAGAATATATCAAAAACTAATTTTATATTATTTGCATAAATAATATTATAGAAATTTGAAATTTGTATTTTAATTTTTAAATTATAGTAATATAAGAGATACAAAAATATAATTTTTATTAAATGAACAAAAGTCAAAATAAATTTTGACCTAAATGCCATCACTGGCATTTTTTTCTACTTCATAAAGACTTAGTCTTT
>CANQFF010000064.1 GCA_947598345.1 uncultured Bacilli bacterium | reverse complement strand
CGAAAATTTGACAAAAAAATAACCATTTTATAATGGTTTTCACAAATTTATTATTTCAAAACTGATAAATTCCCGGGAGCTTAGTTTTAAAAGATGAAGTTTTAAGTAAACTTGATACTGGTGAAGAATTTTCTTCATTAAAGAATAGATATATTAGAATAATACCTTTATCTGATATATTTAAAGTTGGTGAAAATTCAGTTTATTATTTGTCTTTAGAAGATATTGAAACTTTGACAAATTTTAAAGAAGAAGAACCAAAAACTCCAAGAAAATATTATTTTTAAAGAAGTTAATACTTCTTTTTATTATAAAAATATTTATTTTTTAAAAAAAATGTAGTAGAATGTATATAGAGATTATAGAGGTGAAAAATGGGACTTTTTAACAAATTCAAAAATATATTTAGCAAAAAAGAAAGTGAAGAAGTGGCATTATATGACAAAGGACTGGAAAAAACAAGGAAAGAGTTTGTAAATAAAATAAGTCTTTTAAATAATAAATATAAGAAAGTTAGTAAAGAATATTTTGATGAGTTAGAAGAAATTCTTATAATGGCAGATATTGGTGTTAATACTGTTATGGAATTTATAGATAAGTTAAAATATCGTGTAAAGCATGAAAATATTCAAGATAGTGAAGATTTAAAAGAAGTAATTATTGATGAAATGTTTATAATTTATGTAAATAATGAAATAGTCGTAAATAAAATAAATTATAGTGAATCAGGTCCTACTGTTATTCTTTTTGTAGGTGTGAATGGTGTCGGAAAAACAACAACTATTGGTAAGATTGCTCATAAATTGCAATTAGAAGGTAAAAAAGTTATGTTAGTTGCTGGTGATACATTTAGAGCAGGTGCTATAGAGCAATTAAAAGAATGGGGTATTCGAACTAACTCTAAGGTTATTTATAGTGATTCAAAGGATCCATCTAGTGTCGTTTATGATGGACTTCAAGAGGCTTTGACTGAATCTTATGATGTGGTTTTGATAGATACCGCTGGAAGACTTCAAAATAAAACAAATTTAATGAATGAACTTGAAAAAATGAATAAAGTTATTGGAAGGTTAATACCAAATGCTCCGCAAGAGACTTTACTTGTTATTGATGCGACAACTGGTCAAAATGGTATAAGTCAAGCTAAAAGTTTTAAAGAAATAACTAATATAACAGGTATTGTTCTTACTAAATTAGATGGTACTGCTAAAGGTGGAATAGTACTTGCTATTAAAGAGGCTGTAAATATTCCAGTTAAGTTTGTTGGACTAGGTGAAAAAGAAACTGATTTAAGAGTTTTTGATATTGAAAAATATATTTATGGTTTATTTAAAGATATGTGAGGTAATTATGAATACAAAGATAGTTGATGTAAAGGAATATAGTTCTAAAGAAGTAGGTTTACTTGTTCAAGCTATACTAACAGTACTTATGATAATATTTGCCATTATTAGTATGTTGAGTGCTGAGTTTTGGCCAGTTTTTTATGCAATAGTTACTATGGTTATGTTTACAATGGCATATAATAACATTAAATTTTACAAAAAAAGATATATGACATCTGTTTATATAATAGTGGGTATATTTGTACTTATTACAACTTTATTGGAGTATGTATTTTAATGGATATACATTATGTAGAACTGTTTGATTATTATGGCGATTTATTTACTGTAAAGCAAAAGGAATATTTTATGGATTATTATTTTAATAATCTTACACTTCAAGAAATTGCCGATAATAACGGTGTTAGCAGAAATGCGGTACATAAGAATATAAAGGATATATTGCATAAGTTGGATTATTATGAATCAAAATTAAAGATGTGTGAAAATGGAAAAAAGATAAAAGATTTAATAAAAAATTTAGATAAGGATTTAATAAATAAAATAGAAGAATTAATATAAGGGTGATAATATGTTTGGTAAAATAGTGTATATTAGTGATAGTGTAGCTCATATAAGTATACCTGCTGGAACTCCAGTTAATATGGATCTAATGAATTTGCATATAATTTTTGAAGATAATGGAAGAAAAGTACTAGGAGAAGTAGAGGATGTATCAGAATCTATCATAAAAGTACATTTTCTTGGAGTTATAGAGGATGGTAAATTTATAGGTGGTGTTCTTAGAAAACCAACACTAGAATCTAAAATTAGAATGATTACTGAAGAAGAATTAAATTTAATAACAGGTGTTGAAGGTGAGGGCTTGTTTAAGTTAGGTGTTAGTCCACTTTACGGTGATAAACCAATATATGTAGATATAAATGATTTATGTAGTAATCATCTAGCTATATTTGGAAATACTGGTAGTGGTAAATCGTATGGAGTTGCAAGTTTTATACAAAGTATGTTTTATAATTCAAATTTTAATCCATATAGAGCAAATTATATGATATTTGATGCATATGGTGAATATCATAATGCATTTGAAAGATTAGGCGAGGTTAACCCTAATTATCAATTTAAATATTTTACAACTAATAAATCAGATGTTAGTGGTGAACTAATAAGGATTCCTCTTTGGTTATTAGATATAGATGACTTTGCTCTTTTACTTAATGCTGAAAAGCATTCACAACTTCAAATAATAGAAAAAATGATAAAGTTAGCTAGAATTATTTCTATGAATACTGAAGATTCAATTAAATATAAGAATCACTTAATTGCTAAGGCTATATTAGATGTTCTTTATACAAATCAAACATCAGCTAGTAAGAGAAACGATATATTTACTATAGTATCTGGATGTCAAACAGAGCAATTTAATCTAGAAGCTCCAATAGAAGGAATTGGATATACTAGAAAGTTTAGGGAATGTTTCCTAATTGATAGAAGTGGTGAATTTGCAGAAAGTGTATTAATAACTCAATATATAACTAGTTTTATAGATGAATCTTTGGATAATTACGAAGCACCTAATGATCATGCTTTTCAGCTAGAGGAATTACAAAAAGCACTTGATTTTACTCTTATAAGTGATGGATTCCTTAGAAATGATAAGCTTTATGATGAAGCTGTTACTTTAAAAGTTAGGTTGCACTCTATAGCAATTAGTGAAAATGCAGATTTCTTTAATTATCCTAATTACATAGATTTAAATGGATATATAGCAAGTCTTGTAGCTAAAAATAATAAGAAATGTCAGATTATAAATTTCAATTTAGAGGATACTGATGATAGATTATCTAAGACAATAGTAAAAATATATTCTAAGATGCTGTTTACTTTTACAAAACATTTATCATCTCGTGGAGCAGTTCCATTTCATTTATTACTAGAAGAATCACATAGATATGTACAAAATGATACAGATAATTTTTTACTTGGATATAATATATTTGAAAGAATTGCTAAGGAAGGAAGAAAATTTGGTTTAATATTGAATTTAGTTTCTCAAAGACCAGTAGAACTTTCTGAAACAGTAATATCTCAGATAAGTAATTTCTTAATATTTAAAATGACTCACCCTAGAGATTTAGAGTATATAAAAAAGATGTTACCTAATATGAGTGCGGAAATTATGGAAAAACAAAAAAGCTTACAACCAGGTATGTGTGTCGCATTTGGTAGGGCATTTAAAGTTCCAATGATTATAAAAATGCCACTTCCTAATCCAGCTCCTCATAGTAGTAATGTAAATGTAGTAAGTATTTGGCAAGGTAGATAATCTACCTTTTTTCATAAAAAAGATGGACAAAGTTATCGTTTTTCAAGTATAATATTAAAAGGTGATAAAATGTTTGAAAATTTAGGTGATAGACTACAAAATGCTGTTAATAAAATAAGAGGTTATGGAAAAATAACAGAGGACAATATCAGCGATGTTACTAGGGAGATACGATTAGCGCTTTTAGAGGCTGATGTTAATTATAAAGTAGTAAAAGAATTTATAAACAATGTAAAGAAAAAAGCTTTAGGTGAAGAAGTTAATAAAAGTTTAAAACCAGGTGAGCAATTTGTAAAAATATTAAAGGATGAACTTGTAGAGTTACTTGGTGGAGAAAAAAAAGATATATATACAAGTGGTAATCCTAGTATACTTATGCTTGTTGGACTTCAAGGAAGTGGTAAGACAACAACTATTGGTAAATTAGCTTTGTTACTTAGAAAAAAATATAAAAAAAATCCATTACTTGTTGCATGCGATGTATATAGACCAGCTGCAATTGATCAGTTAAAAACTATTGGTAGGGAACTTAATATAGAGGTTTATGATGAAGGAAAGAAGGATCCAGTAGAAATCGCAAAAAATGCTATAAAATATGCGAATGAAAATAAATATAATTATGTATTAATAGATACTGCTGGTAGACTTCATATTGATGAAACTCTTATGAATGAACTAAAAAATATTAATCAAGAAGTTAATCCTAATGAAGTACTACTTGTATTAGATAGTATGGTAGGTCAGGATGCTGTTAATGTTATAGAAGGATTTAATAGTGAACTACCTCTTACTGGAGCTATATTAACTAAACTTGATGGAGATACTAGAGGTGGTGCAGCTCTATCTATTAGACATTTAACTAATGTACCAATAAAATTTATTGGTACAAGTGAAAAGATGGACGGTTTAGATGAATTTTATCCTGATAGAATGGCAACTCGTATATTAGGTATGGGTGACAT
>CANQFF010000063.1 GCA_947598345.1 uncultured Bacilli bacterium | reverse complement strand
GTAGAAAAAGTTGATTCAACAAAACCTGGAACATATAAAGTTGTATATGAATATACAGATAATGCTGGAAATAAAGGCGTAAATAAGAATGATAAATCAAAAGAATATGTCATAAGAACAGTTATAGTAAGAGATACAACAGCGCCAGAAATAAGTCTAAATGGTGACTCAACAATATATATAAAAGCAGGATTAGAAGAGTATGAAGAAATGTATGCAACTGTAACAGATAATCTTGATGAGACAATAACAAACTTAGCACCAGTTAAGATTAATTATACAAAACCAGATGGTACATTTGGTGGAAAAGTAGAAAAAGTTGATTCAACAAAACCTGGAACATATAAAGTTGTATATGAATATACAGATAATGCTGGAAATAAAGGTGTAAATAAGAATGATAAATCAAAAGAATATGTCATAAGAACAGTTATAGTAAGAGATACAATAGCGCCAACAATAGAGGAAGTTAGAGTACAAAAAACTGGTGGAAGTACAGATCCTGTTAATTTAGACGGTACGCTTCTAATTAGTGTAATAGTAGGTGAAAAACTTCCAGCCAATCCAGTTATAACTATAAATGAAAAAGAAGTTAGTTATACTTCTGTTGATAATAGACAGTTAGCTAGTGGTAATTATTTATATACATTCCATGCTGTTAAATTAACACCAGAAATGAATTTAGTTAATGGAAATAAGATTCCAGTAACAGTAACAGTTAAGGATGAATATGAAAATGAAAATAAATTAACAACAACTGGTGAAACTTATGGATATTCAGTAGAATTTGATTCTGAAGCCCCAGAAATTATTAAAGTAATGATGGGAAATGAAACTCAAGGTTCACAATATGTAAAAACTGGTGATAGAATTTGGGTATATGTAACATATAATGAGGAATTAAATGAAACTCCAACATTGAAAATAGGAAATAATGTAGGAAAACTAGAGTATGCCTCATTAAATGAGAATGGTAGTGGAGAGTATACATATGCTTTATCAGTGGAAGTTCCAGAAGGACTTGATGCATATGAAGGTGAAAAAATACCATTTATTGTAACTAATGCAGTTGATATAGCTGGAAATAAAGCAGCTGATGTAAATGAAGTTAGTGAAGGAACATGGCATATAGTTGATAATACATCAGTAAATATAAGTTCACTTACAGTATTTACAATTGGTGAAAACAATAGAAGCAATAATACTTTAGCAAAAGTAGGGGATACTTTACAAGTTGTAATTCGTGCTGATGATTATTTTAAAGAAAATCCAGAATTATGGATTTCAGATAAAAAAGTAGCTGATTTTAAATTTACTGAAATAAATGGTAATGATAAAATATATGCCGCAAGTTACTATATTTATGATGGTACAGTAGAAGATGATGCAGTATTTGAATATGAAGTTAAAGGTTTAACAGATGAGGCTTTAAATAAATCTGTATACCAAGGAGTTTCAACAGATACATTAACAAATAATGATGCTGCAAATAAAGTGGAATTTGATATAACAGCTCCAACTATAACTTTTGACACTCTTGAAGATGGAGCGCTTAAGGCAGTTCAAAGAATTCAAGCTAGTGATATGCACAATATCGTTTTAAAGATTACTGATTCTAAAGGAAATGTTAGAAGAACTGAAGAAGGAACAAATACTACAAGTTTTAAATTTTTTGGTTATCCAGATGATACTTATAAATTGGATTTGATTGATATAGTTGGAAATAAAATAGATACAATAACATTTATAACAGATTCAACTAAACCAACAATAGATTTAAGAGATTATGATCGTTCAAATGTTGGTAAGAAAGAACAGTCAATTACTGCCGATATAGTAGAAGCAAATATTAAATCAATAAAATATGTTTGGTATGATAAATCAAGTGCATTAGACGACGCAAGTTTAGAAAAAGTATTTACAGATAATGTAGATAAAGTAGTAGATGTAGATTTGTCTACACTAAAAAGTGATGGTAATAAACATACATTAACAATTACTAATTCTGAATTAAATGGTAAATATTATTTCTATCTTAGAGTAGAGGATAAATCTGGTAATGTAAAAATAGAAAAAAGTGCACCTATATACTTTGATAGCTCTGCTGCTATAAGTGAAGTAAGTAGCATTAAAATTGCTGAAATACCAAGTAGTGAAGTTGAATTAGATATAAAATATGAAGTTTTAGAAACTTCAAATAGTGATGAAATTTCTTCAGAAATAATTACTAGTGATACTTTTGATGACACTGTTGAGGCTAATGAAGAACCAGAAGAAGTTGAAAGTGTTGAATAGTTTTAATTCAAATAAAATTAATAAAATTTAAGAAAGTTTAACAACTTTCTTTTTTTTTCTATTTGTTTGTGATAAAATGTTTTTGGGTGATAGTATGTCATACATTAAATTCAAAGAATTAACGAAATACTTTGATTTGAAAACAGAAGTAAATGTAGAAAATTTACCAGATTATGCAAAGGAATATGTTGAAGATAATGAAAAAATAGTTATGTCGTATAAAAATAGTAAAGACTATGCTGTTTTTACAAATAAGAAAATAATATTATTTGATAGAGATGTTTTAGCAATGTATTATAAGAAAATACATATAATACCATATGTATCTATTTCAACTAGCGCTATAAATTATAAACCTGGTAAGGTTGAATTGTTATTTAGCTTAGATAGTGGATATCAGATACACTTAAATTTTGTAGATATGGATCACAATAAAAAAGAAAACATAAAAGCATTATATAAAATTATAATGAAAACTAAAATTTAACTTAAGTACATACGATACTTTTTTATCTATTAGGAGGAATTATGGAATTAAATAAATATATAGATCATACAAATTTAAAAAATACATCTACACTTAAGGATATTGAAAAACTTTGTAATGAGGCAATAGAATATAAATTTGCTAGTGTATGCGTATATCCTTATTATGTTCCACTTGCATCTAATTTACTTAAAGGTACTAATATAGATGTTTGTACAGTAATAGGTTTCCCAAGCGGAATGTCTACTAAAGAAGTTAAAGTATATGAAGCAATAGATGCAGTAGAAAAAGGTGCAAATGAAATTGATATGGTTATAAATATAGCAGCTTTAAAGAATAAAGATTATGATTATATAAAAGAAGAAATTGAAGAAATTAGAGATGCTATAGATGGTAAGGTTTTGAAAGTAATAATAGAGACTTGTTTACTTACTCGTGATGAAATAATTAAAATGACTGAATTATGTAATGAAACTTATGTTAATTTTATTAAAACATCAACTGGTTTTAGTGAATATGGTGCTAAAGTTCAAGATATTGAATTAATCAATGAACATAAAAATGATTTATTAGAAATTAAAGCTAGTGGAGGTATAAAAACACTAGAGGAAGCAGAAAAAATGATTAATGCAGGAGCAACTAGAATTGGAACTAGTAGTGGTGTAAAAATAATGCAGGAATCAAGTCAATATAAGGAGGAATAATATGACATTATTTGAAGATTTACAATGGAGAGGTCTTATTAAGGATATTAGCTCACCAGAATTAGAAAAAAAATTAAACGAAGAAAAATTGACATTTTATATTGGAACTGATCCTACAGCTGATTCTATGCATATAGGTCATTTTTCATCTTTTTTAATAGCAACTAGGCTTGCAAAATATGGTCATAAACCTATTCTTTTAATTGGTGGAGCAACAGGACTTATTGGAGATCCAAAACCTTCAAAAGAGCGTCAAATGATAACTGTTGAAGAAGTTAAAAAGAATGTAGATAAATTAACACATCAAGCAGAAGAAATTTTTGGCTTTGAAGTTGTAAATAATTATGATTGGACTAAAGATATTAATGTTTTAAATTTTTTAAGAGATTATGGTAAATACATAAATATAAATTATATGTTAGATAAAGATATAATAAATAGAAGGTTAGAATCAGGAATAACATTTTGTGAATTTGCATATACATTATTGCAAGGAATGGATTTTGTTCATTTATATGAGAGTAAAGGGGTTACTTTACAAGTAGCTGGTTCCGATCAATGGGGTAATATTACGACAGGAATAGAATTAGCTCGTAAAAAAAACAATGTAGAATTATTTGGAATGACGATGCCACTTATATTAGATGATAATGGAGTAAAATTTGGAAAAACAGAAGGAAATGCATTGTGGTTAGATAAAAATAAAACATCTAGTTATGAGTTATATCAATACTTGATTAATTCTAGTGATACTTGTGTTATTGATTACTTAAAGAAATTAACTTTTTTAACAAAGAAAGAAATTGAAGAAATTGAGCTTCAGCACAATAATAATCCAGAATTGCGTCTTGCTCAAAAAACTTTAGCTAAAGAGGTTATCACTTTTATACATGGAAAAGAAGAATTTGATAAGGCTCTTAAAATGAGTGAGGTATTATTTAGTGGAAATGTCAATGAATTAACTTCTAAAGAAATAGAGATATGTTTTAAAGGTGTAGCTAATTTTGATATATCTGGTGATATTACTTTACTAGATTTGCTTACTACTAATAATATATGTTCATCTAGAAGAGAAGCAAGAGAATTTTTAAATAATGGAGCAATAAGTGTTAATGGAAATATAGTAAAAGACGAAAATATGATAATAAATAAAGAATGCGCTATAGATGAAAAAATTATTGTAATAAGAAGAGGAAAAAAGAAATATTATTTAGGATTTATTAAATGATTTCTTTTTTTAATGCAATAATTTTTCTTATTATTTCACGATTAAAAATAAATATCGACAAAATATTAATAAAACTGTTAAACATTAGTTAAAATGTTACCGATTTGTAATATAGATAACAAACAAAGGTAAACTTTGTTTGAAATAATATT
>CANQFF010000062.1 GCA_947598345.1 uncultured Bacilli bacterium | reverse complement strand
ACAATTGAAGACATGAAAAAAGACTAAATTTTAGTCTATTTTGTGGTGTTTTAAACTATTCGGCTGTGAATAGTAACCTAAATCTCCTAAAATTTCTATTTCACTATAGTCAAAAATTGAAATTTGTGGTATTATTTTCATTGGAACATCACCTCGTTATTTTATTTTTTTATTCAACTATATTATAACATTTTTTTGGTGATAAGTCCATTAAAACCCTTATTTTATAAGGGTTTTAGTCATTTAGTGCGAAAAATTTTAATTTTTAACAAAATAAATAAAAAAGCAAACGAATTCTCTTATTTTTCGGTGCGTTCACTTTTTTTTGCTTTTCTTTATTTCTTTATTTTATACAGCTTTGATTAACAAAGGAATTTATTCTAATATAAAAACTAAACTATAATATTTCGTTTAGCTTTAGTGTAAATTAATGTATATCTATTTACATTCTTTTGTATACTTTACTGTATTTGACATTTAATTATTATTTAAGTAATCCAAAATTTCTTCAACAGTACTATTAAAATTATCAAAATCAACATCAAACCATTTAACATTTATTTGATTATTATTCCAAGTATATTGCCTTTTAGCATATTTCCTACTTCTTTGTTTTATAAGCTCAATTGCTTCTTCTAGTGTTTTATTACCATCAAAATATTCAAATAATTCTTTATACCCTATCGGAGTCATTACTGCTTTACTTCTAATATTACTATCATATAATTTTTTTGCTTCTTCTAGCAAACCATTTTTTAACATCATATCTACTCTTTTATTAATTCTATCATATAATATATTTCTATCCGTTGTAAGTCCAATAAATATTGCATCATATAAAAGTTTATCTGTTTTTTCTTTTGAACTTAATATATTTCCAGTATTATAATAATAATTTAGTGCGCGAATTACTCTTTTCCTGTTATTCTTATGAATAGAAGTATTTGGATCTATATTCTTAAGTTTAATATATAATTCATCATTACTAATATCTTCATAATTATTACTCACATTTTCATTAGAAAATTTATAATCATATAAAGCAGCTTTAACATATAACCCAGTTCCACCTACCAATATTGGAATTTTATTACGAGTTAAAATATCATTTATTTTATCTCTACAATCTTTTTGATAATCAAACACAGTATAATTTTGATCTATTTCTTTTATATCAAAAAGATGATGAGGAATATTTTGTTTTTCTTCTTCTTTAACTTTTGCAGTTGCTATATCAAGTCCTTTATACACTTGCGTGCTATCTGAATTTATAATTTCACCATCTAATTTTTTTGCAAGTTCAATACTTAATTTTGTCTTACCAACACCTGTTGGCCCAACTATTACAATAATTTTATTTTTCATTATACATCATACTTCCTTTTATATGATTTACTATTTTATAAACATGCTATCTCCGAAAGAGAAAAATCTATATTTGTTTTTAACTGCCTCTTCATATGCTTTCATTATAATTTCTTTAGTTGCAAAGGCACTAACTAACATTATTAAAGTACTTTTAGGTAAATGAAAATTAGTTATAAGTCCATCAATTGCTTTAAACTTATAGCCAGGATAAATAAATATATCAGTCCATCCACTACATTCTTTAAATTCTCCATATAAATTCATAATTGTTTCTAATGTTCTAGTTGTTGTTGTTCCAACACTAATTATTTTTTTACCCGACTTTTTTGCATCATTTAAAACTTTAGCTGTTTTTTCATTCATTTGATAGAATTCACTATGCATTTTGTGATTAGTTACATCATCTACATTAACAGGTCTAAATGTACCAAGACCAACATGCAAAGTTATATATTCTATTTTTATTCCCTTGTCTTTTATTTTTTTCAACAACTCTTTTGTAAAATGTAAACCCGCAGTTGGCGCCGCAGCACTACCTATGTTTTTAGCATAAACAGTTTGATATCTATTTTTATTTTTTAATTTTTCATGGATATAAGGAGGTAATGGCATTTCACCTAGTTCATCTAGTATTTCATAGAAAATTCCATCATACTTAAATTTTAAATATCTTATTCCTTCATCTTCAGTACCAACACATTCAGCTTCTAATTTATCAGAAAATTTTATTATCGTTCCAATCTTTATCCTTTTGGCTGGTTTACTTAAAACTTCCCAGATATTTTCCCCTTTTTCATTTAACATTAAAACTTCAACAACTGCACCAGTATCTTTTTTTACCCCAAAAAGTCGCGCTGGTAACACTTTTGTATCATTCAAAACTAATATGTCATCAACATTTAAATAATTTACAATATCAGCAAATTTACTATGTTCAATATCTCCTGTTTTTTTATCCAAAACCAATAATCTAGAAGAATCCCTTTTTTCAAGGGGTGTTTGAGCAATCAACTCATTTGGTAAATAAAAATCAAAATCGTCCGTCTTCATAATTCATCTCCTAAACAGCGTATTTATTATAACATATAGTTATAATATTTTGAATAAGATTTTAAATTTTTATTTATTTTAAAAAAAAGATGTGCTATAATATAGGTACGCCTGTGTGGTGGAATTGGTAGACGCGTTGGACTCAAAATCCAATGGTAGCAATATCGTGTCGGTTCGAGTCCGACCACAGGCACCATTTAAACACATAATCCCTTACAAAATAAGGGTTTTTTGTTGGAGTATTTTCGTATTTGTACTCTATTTTCCGTCAATTTCGTATACTTCGGAGTACATTTGGAGTACAAAATGGTAAGTTAAAGCACTTATAAAATTGAATTGTATAAACTTAAAATTTAAATCTAAAAAAGGAAGAAAATATATCTATTGTAACTTGTTAAAACAAGAAATAACATTCAATAGTTGCAATAATTGTGAATATAAGGAATATAAAACCAAAAAATGCACAATAAATAAGAAATATTGTGCAAAAATAAAATCAATATCTAAAAAAAAAGAATTTGTAAGTAAAGAAACCTACAACATTGTTTTTAATAGATGGAATGGTAGATGTGCCATTTGTGGTTCATATAAAGATTTACAGTTTCATCATATTAATGGAAGAGGTAAAGGAAAAACTGATAATCCTAATAATTGTATAATATTATGTAGGACATGCCATTTAGAAAAAGTGCATATGAATAATAAGTATTGGAGAAAAAAATTAAATGGATTAAATGGATTGATAAACTCCCATAAAATTTAATTGACTAAAAGATTTAGTTATTGTATAATTAAAATTGAGATATAACTATTTTAGGTGCTACCTCCACGAATTTATATGTTCAAGGAGGTGAGGTGTATGAAACATACATATAAATTAAACAAACTTCACAAAAGATGGAATATTTAATATTTACTTTTTTGATTTTAGTAGTAGTTCTACTTTTAATTATATCAGTTTCAATTATACTCAAAAATAAATAAAAGCACCTGTAATTAGGTGCTGACACATTAATGTGGAGATACATCTAAATCCGAATAGATTATATCTCATTTTTAGTGTATGCAAAAATTATTGACATATACTTTAGCAACAAGAAATTAATAATTTAAAACCATTGCTATTTGTATTATAACACACTTTTTAAAATTTAGTATACTTTTTATATGAATTTTGTATGTTTTTTATACTTCTTGTCACTTGAAGTGTATTATAACACATCTAGATTAAAAGTCAAATTAAAAAAGCTAGTCAATTAAGACTAGCCATTTTTATTAATAAACAGGTTCATCAGTAATAGTACATTCATACTTACTTGGATTACCTGCAATATAACCATAACCAAACATATCTGTTTTTATTTTAAAATGATAATTACCGCAATCTTCTAAAATTTCATAAGATAATCCACCAAATTTTTTAGTATTTAATTTTGCTAAAACATCTGATGTTTTTGATGGAACAAAATATTTATTAGTTTTATAAACTGTCCAAGAACTTATTGTAGGTTTTAAATTAAGATACCTTTTAGAAGTAGAAGGTTTACTCATAAGTTCATCTACTTTAGCTTGAACTTTGTTATAATCATACCCTGATGCTATTAATCTTTGTTTTCTCTCTGGATTATTACCCCATTTACCTTGTATAACTTCCTGAGCAAGTTTGTCAATTGTTTTTGATGGTATTGGCGTAGATGTTGGTTTATTGCTAGAATAATCAACATATTTTAATTTTCCATGTTCTAACTAAGTTCCTAATCTTACGCCATTTTTACTTCGTTCACCATTTTGTCCTACATTAGAAATTTGTACTTTATAATCCCAACCTGCAGTTGCTTCTACAACTTGTCCATTACCTATATAAATTCCAACATGTCCTGACATGTGCATTAACTCTCCAACTTCAATGTTTCTAAAATCTCTACTAACATTAGTACATCTATTAATTATTGTATCTGCTCCATCATCATATACACCATTAGAACCGTATACAGCTCCACCGTGAGAAGCGTTCTTATTAAAGTTGAAGCCCCACAACAGGCACCAGATAGATAGGAAACTCGGACTTTTCAATCAATTTGATTAGTTCGAGTTTTAAAATGGTTGAATTTATGATATAATTTTTATAGATTGAATTGATGTATATGTCAATTTAGAAAACACACTTGTAAATTGACAAACTAATTTTCAATTTTATAGGAGGTTAGGTAAATGTTTGTTCCACACGAACCAAGTTGTATTTTTGATGTAGAACGTCATTCTGATAGATGCGTTTGTGGTCGTTCTGCTTTAATCACATGTCATGATCTATATGATATTGATGACGGCTATTGTGATGATTGTGCAAAAAAAAGAACAGATTTTGTAAAAAAAATCATAGGTGAAGTCTCAATAGATACACAAAATACTTTTTTTAATTCAATTTGCTACTCATATGAAAACATCAGAAAAA
>CANQFF010000061.1 GCA_947598345.1 uncultured Bacilli bacterium | reverse complement strand
GAAGCAGTAAAAATGGAACTACTTTAGAGGATTTGTGTGTAGCAGATGCAGATATTTTAGCTCATTTTGATAATATTTCCATGTTGTTTAATTTAGCTTATAATAGATACAATATTAATTTAAATGAAGTTAGAGAATGGATGAGAAATGTTTTTGAAAAAGATTATAGTGATTTAAGTGAAAAAACAAAAGAAAGTTTTAAAGAGAGATACACTCAAATTTGTAAGATAGTACTAGGCGATTAATTGATAAGGAAGTGAAATAATGAAAGAAATAAGATTATGTAATGATGCGGATATTGGAAAAATATTAGATCTTTGCGTAAATAATAACTTGGAATAGAAATACAAGGCTTTTATAATCCTTGTTTAATAGATTCAGAAGAAACAGAAAAATTGTTATCAATTTATAAAAAAGTTTTAGTTGATTTTAAAGGTAGTAAATCATTACACGCACCTTTTTAGGATTTGAATTTGGGTTCAAAAAATCCAATGTTAAAAGAAGCAACTATGAAAGCTTTCAACTATGCATATAAAATTGCAAAAGAATTAGGATGTACTGAAATTGTAGTTCATAATGGTTTTATACCTAATACTAGTTTTTATGAAGGCTGGGTAAAAAATGCTAAAGCTTTCTGGCAAAAGTTTTTTAGTGATAAAGATGATTCCATTACTATGATGGTTGAAAATCAATGTGAAGAAGATAGTGAAGTGTTAATAAGAAAAATAGATTCTGTTAATGATCCAAGACTTAAAGTATGTTTAGATATAGGTCATGCTAATGCTAATTCTAATATGTCAGTTGAAGATTGGATTATAACTTTAGGTGACAATGAAAGAGATAATAATTTAATTAGTTATCGTAGATATGGTAGTGAAGAAACAAAGTCTTTATCAGTTGAAGAATTTTTAAAATTTATTAAAGATGAAATAAATAAAAGATGATGTTAATTTTTATTTAAGTATCGAAAATAAAATAAATTTATAGTATAATTAAATTGGTGGTTTCAGTGCAGTTAGAAGATTTAAAAGTCGAATACGATAAGCTTCAATTAAAATATGGCGCTAAAGAATTAGATTCAATATATAATGGTGGTTGTAAAAATAATCCTGATATATGCTTTGTATTCATGAATTCAACTGGACGCAATATAGCATCTTCTAAAACTTGGAAAGGAATTAAATCTCCTTGGATAGGAACTAAAAATATATGGGATTTGTTTTTTGAACTAAATTTGATGGATAAAGATATTTATAGAAAAATAAAAAAAATTAAAGGTACAGACTGGACGGAAGAATTTGCTAAAGAAGTTTATAAAGATGTAGAAAATCATAAATACTTTATTACAAATTTAGGAAAATGTACACAATTAGATGCTAGAGAATTATCTAATGATGTTTATAAAAAATATTTGAATTTGTTAGAAAAAGAATTTGAAATAATTAATCCTAAAGTAATTATTTTATTTGGTAATCAAGTAAGCTCTATTGTATTAAACAAAAGAATATCGGTTTCACAGGTAAGAAAACAACTTTTTGAGAAAAAGATAAATGGTAAAACATATAAATTTTATTCTGTTTATTATCCAGTAGGTAATGGAAGATTTAATATAGATAAATCTATTGAAGATATTAAATGGATAATGAAAAATGTAAAGGGAGGTTTTGCATGGCAAAAATAAAAAAAGAATTGCAGGAATATATTGAAAATAGTATATTTCCAATATATGATATGAATGATTCTGGACATGGGATTGAACATATAAAATATGTTATAAAAAGAAGCTTAGAATTTGCAAAACAATTTGATAATATTGATTTAAATATGGTTTATGCAATTGCTTCTTTTCATGACATAGCGCATCATATAGATAAAGATAATCACGAAATATTATCTGCAAAGTTATTTTATGAAAATGAAAAAATGAAAGAGTTCTTTACAGATGAACAAAGAAAAATAATTAAAGAAGCAATAGAGGATCATAGGGCAAGTTTAGAATATGAACCTAGAAGTGAATATGGAAAAATAGTATCATCTGCTGATAGAAATACTGACATAGTTACTGCATTAAAAAGGCCTCATGCCTATACAATAAAGCATTATCCTGATTTAGATTTAGATGGGATTATTAATAGGGTATATGATTATGTATCAAAAAAGTTTGGTATTGATGGATATGCCAAAGTATATTGCGATGATATAGAATTTAAAAATTTTAAAAAGAGTATAGAAGAATTATTAAAGGATAAATATAAGTTTGCAGTAAAATATATGGAGGTAAATGGCATTATGGATATTAAAGAAAAAGCAAAAATATTTGCAATACAAGCTCATATGGGACAAGTTAGAAAAAGTGAACCAGATAAGCCCATGATAATACATCCAATTGGGGTTGGTAAACTTTTAGAATCATTTGGATATGATGATAATGTTGTAGCAGCCGGTTATTTACATGATGTTGTTGAAGATACCAAATATAGTATTGAAGATATTGAAAGAGAATTTGGTAAAGACATTGCAACTTTAGTAATGGGTGCTTCTGAACCTGATAAATCATTATCATGGGAAGAAAGAAAAAAACATACAATTGAGGAAACTAAAAATTTACCACTTAGGAATAAATTAGTAATTTGTGCTGATAAAATTAATAATTTAGAAGATTTATTCTTAAAATTTGAAAAAAGTGGAAAAAGAGACTTTAGTGCATTTAAAAGAGGAGAAGAGTCTCAAAGCTGGTATTATACAAATATTTATGAAAGTTTAATATTTGGTGAAGATAAAGAATTGCCTATATTTTTAAAATTAAAAGATATTTTAGATAAAGTATTTTATAAAAAAGAAGATTTGTTTTTAAAAGATACAATTTTTGTAGATAATCAAGATTACTATGCAAAATTAAAGCAATTACATGCTATGAAGATTGAATTACAAAAACTAAAATCATTAGTAACACTTCCTAAACCTTTTGTTATAGAATTTAGTGGGACACCTAGAACGGGAAAAACTACAATAATAAATAATCTATATGATTTCTTTAAGAAAGGTGGTTTTGATGTTTCTTTGATAGAAGAATTTACAACATCCAAGTATTATAAGGAAAATTTAAAAAAAGAGTTTGACAAAATGGGATTAGCAGATAGTAATATTGCAATTACTGATGAAGTATATAAACAATTACAAACAGCTCTTTCTTCTTCTAAAGAAATAATTTTAATTGATAGATCTATTAATGATCGACAAATATGGAATTATAGAAGATTTATTCGCGGTGATATGTCTAAGGAACAATATTTAATGACTAGAGAGAAATACTCACAAATTTCAAAAGAGTTAATAGATTTTTTAGTAATTACTTATGCAGATTCTTTGATATCTTTAAAAAGAGATTATATTTCTAGTTTAGCATTAGAAAAAAGACGATTTTTAAATCAAGAGAATATCGATGAATACAATAATTGTTTAAATTCATTGCAAACTTTGTTTTCAAATAGTGTTGATTCATATATATTATTCGATACTTCTAATACTAGTATAAATGATACTTCGATTGAAATTGCTTCACAAATACTTCCAGTTATGAGAAAAAAATATATCAAAGCATTTCAACAAAAATACAATTTAAAGTAAAAGATGATTAGACATTAAACACATATGTGTTAAATTTATATATAAATTACTGTCATATTAATTGTTTATGAGAACTTTATACCTCTATTTTATTACTGCTTGTAGTAGTTACTTTTGGTATTGAGTTATCATTTTTAATATTAGATAAGATTTTACCAATTTGAAATATAGAATATGATATACCTTCTATATGAAATTTATTATCGTAATCTGATAAACATAGTTCTAGCCGTGAAATTATAGATTCTATTTCTTTATAATTTTTTATAATTATTTCATATTTTTATATTACTATAAATTATAAAAATGGTTTTTGAAATTTTTAAAATTTATAGTATAATAATTCTAATCACTAGGTAAAGAGTATTTTTAACAAAATAATTTATAAGTTATAGTTTATTTAAGAAAGAGATGAATGATATGGAATATGAAGTAAGGTATTATTTTTCTAAAAATAAATTAAATGAAATTATTTCGTTATTAAGTTCAAAAAAAGAGTTAAAAATGAAAAATAGGTGCTATGAAAAAACAATGCAATTTGATCATCCTTGCGAAGATATGAGTTTTTATTCAAAAGAAGTAGATGGTAGATTTAGAGTTAGGGTGACAAAAGATTCTTCAGTTTCAAAATGTAAAATAAGTTGGAAAAGGCGTTTACCTATAACAACTTTGACAAAAGTAAATAAAGAGGAAGAGATAGAACTTAATATTAAAGAAGAAGAATATGATAATTTAATGTTTTTAATAACTAATGTTTTAAAAATGAAGCTTATAGAAAGCTATGAAAGGTATAGAACATTATTTATAAACGATGATATTGAAATTTCAATAGATGAATATCCATTTGGAATTGCTGTTGAAATTGAAAATAAAAGTAAAGATAAAAATCCAGAAGATGTTGTTTTAAAGTGGGTTAAAATTTTAAATTTAGATATAAAAAAGGCATATAGGTTATCTTGGGACGATAAATATTCAGAACTTTGTAAAGAGCAAAATATAGAACAATTTAACAATGTTACTTTTGATTTACCTATGCCAGAAATTATGGAATAATTTATTTTTAGCATTAAAAAAGTAAATGGATAGTTGTTCTACTAAAAAAGACTAAAATTTTAGTCTTTTTATCTATTATTAAATCCAATCTATAGCAAATTGAATTAATTGCAAAAATAAATACAGATAATAAAGCAGTTGAAATTCAAGAGCAAAACATCAATGTAGAATTAAATATTTTCTCATATTCGTTGTACTTCGGATCTATGCTTGATTCATAAGTTAATGTAGTAATTTTGAATAAATTACCTAAAATTATA
>CANQFF010000060.1 GCA_947598345.1 uncultured Bacilli bacterium | reverse complement strand
ATAACAAACTAGTAAGTTTATAGCTAGAATCTACATAGTTTGCAATTTGAAATATTACTTGCAAAAAAGAATTAATAGTAAATAAATGGTGAGGAAATCTCCTAGAGTGTTGTTAGTATGGGATTGCAGTGCGTACTAAGTGGCAATCAAGTAGTATATATGGTGACAGTATACTTAATTTTTCAAAGGGGAACCGCTTATTGGTAACGGTAAGTAAAATTAAGGGAAATCCAACTTGACCTATGACGCAAAGTTAACTTTATTAACGCCATTATCATTAAAGGCAATATGCCTTTTTTTTGGTTGATTTATATTTATTTCTATGATATTATTATATCGGTGATGATATGAAGAAGAAAATATTATTAATAGTACCACTTATTATTTTAGTATTAATAATAGTGTTGTCAACAATAAAACTTTACGATCTTTCTTATAAAAATAAATTATTAGAAAAAGAAAGAAAAATAGTTAGTGATATTAAAAGTCATTATAGTGAACATGTTTATACTAATAAGGAAACAAAATTATATAAAAAAGATAATTCTGAATACATTGAAGCAGGAAATATAAATACTAATATAAACTTATCTTTAAATCCTAGTGATATAACAGTAGATACGAAATATTTTTATATTCCAGAGTTAGATTCATATATATATTTTGAAGATGTAACTCCTGGAGATCCTAGTATAAAAAGTGATAGATATAAGAATTATATATACTTTAATGAAAATATAAAAACTGGAGATTCTACAAGTTTTTACGATGAACAAGGGAATTTCTTATATACATTAAATAAGTCTTTTGATTTTAAAATTTTAGTTAAAGACGATAATCGTTATGGTGTGGTTTTCAATGATCAATTACTTTATATAGATAATAAAGATGTAATTCAAAAATATAATAATATTAATACAGATTTAAAAGGAAAATCAAGAATTAGAACTTTAACATATCATTTTTTATATGATCCTAATAAAAAAAGTTGTAATCAGGATATATGTCAAACATTGAGTCAGTTTGAATCTCATTTAAAATATATTCGAGAAAATGATTATTTTACATTAAAATTAAATGAACTAGAAATGTTTTTAGATGGAAAAATACAAATACCTGAAAAAAGCATAGTATTAACCGTTGATGATGGAACTACTTTTGATTTAGGAGCTATTGAATTATTAGAAAAATATAAAGTTAATGCAACTCTTTTTGTAATTACTAGTTGGGTAGACCCTAATAATTTTAAATCTGATTATTTAGATTTAGAATCGCATTCTGATAATATGCATAATCAATATGAGTGCCCTAATTATGGATTACAGGGTGGTGGTATACTATGTTTACCAGAAGAAACGGTTTTAAATGATTTGAAAACTAGTCAAGAAAAATTAAATGGTAGTAAATATTTTGCGTATCCATTCTTTGATTTTAGTGATAGAGCAATTTCACTATTAAAAAAAGCAGGATTTAATATGGCTTTTATTGGTCAATATGATACAGAAGGGTATTCATATCCAAATAAAACAGATAAATATAAAGTTAGACGAATGACAATTTTTTCTAGTACTACAATGAATGAATTCATATCATACTTACAATAGGACATAAGTCCTTTTTTAATAAAATTTATTTTAACTTTACTAGATTTATTGTCGTATTTTATTTTTTATGTTATACTTGTTATGGTGAGAATATGAATGATAATAATACTGATATGTCTTCTGAGTTTTTAGAAATAGAACAAAAAGGTAAAAGAACTGATTATATAATAGTTATAATACTATATATTGTTGTAATTATACTTGTCATATTGTTAGTATTGAATTTAAAAGAACAGAAAAAAACTATTATAGACAATAATAAACCCGTTCAAGATGAGCAAGTTGATCCTAATATAAATAATGACACTAATTCTAATAATAAAAACCCAAATACTGATAATAATTCTGATTTAAATAGTGAAGAGCAAATAACTCCAGATGTAGATAATAATACTGATTCAAATAATAATCATAATTCAAATGATTTTAATATAGATGACGATATATGGGATTACATGGGATTTTAAATATGAGAAAAAAGAATAAAAATCTGATTGATTATATCTGGATAACAAAAATTGTTTTACTTGCTTTTTTAATTTCTATTGTATTTACATTTGTATCAGAAACTGCAATTCCAAATATTAATGTTGTATTAGGAATAATATTGTGTTTAATATTTATAGTAATTGGCGTTATATTTGATATGGTTGGTGTTGCAGTTGCGTCTGCTGATGAGGCTGTGTTTCATTCTATGGCTTCAAGAAAATTAAAAGGTGCTGCTATGGCAGTAAAATTAAAGAAAAACGCAGATAAGGTATCTAGTTTTTGCAATGATGTTATCGGTGATATATGTGGCATTATTTCAGGATCAACAGGAGCAGTTATAGCAATAAAAATTGCCGAAAATAATTTATTAGTTACTCTTTTCATAATGGGTATAATATCAGCTCTTACTATAGGTGGTAAGGCTTTAGAAAAAAGTTTAGCAATTACTAAAAGTAATAATATATTATTTATATTTGCTAAAATATTATGTATATTTAAAAGAGGGTAGATAATATGAAAAATAATGGTTTTACTTTAATGGAAGTTTTAGGTGTAATAATAATATTAACTATTATTTTTTTATTAGTAGTGCCAACAGTTAATAAAATTATTGATAGAAGTAGACAAACAGCTCATGATAGTCAAATAAATACTTTACTTGAAGCTACATATAATTGGTCACTTAAAAATCTAAGTAAACTTCCATCAGAGGATGAAAAAGTTTTTGTTACATTAGGTGAGTTAAAAAAAGGAGGGTTTATTGATCCAAAGTTTGTTGATCCTTCAACTCAAAATCAATTTCCTGATGAGTTAGTAATTAGTATAACTAAGGTTGATAGTAATTATAAAAATAAAAATAAATATGCTAAGAAATATGGTCGCTACTTGTATGAAGTAAATTTTGAACTTTTACAACAAAATAATAAACCTATAATAGTTTTGGAAAACATGACTGCTAATTCTTCTGGAGATTATGTGACTAAAATTAACTTAAATGAAAAATTAGATAAGGTAAATTATAAAGCTACTTCTATAGATGGAGATAATTTAACTGACAAAGTTTTAATAATTATAGTTTTTGATGATAGAGTTGTTGATGAAGTTGATACTAGTCATGTGGGAGTTTATGATATATCATATATTGTTGTAGACAAAGATGGTTTATCAACGAAGGTTACTAGAAGTGTAATTGTTTCTGATTTATTAGCTCCTGAATTATTTTTCCCAGAAGACACAACGATTTCGTTATCTACCACTTCATATGATCTTATGGATGGGGTAAGCTGTAAGGATAATAGTGGAAACTGCTCTATAAGTTTTTCGGGAAGTATAAAATTTGGTGTTATTGGAAAATATGTAATTCAATATACAGCGCAAGATCCAAGTGGAAATACAATTACTAAGGGAAGAGTAATAAATGTAAAGTAGATTTTACTAAAATAAAAGAATTCGCTAATTGTTGAATTCTTTTAAGTATTCTAGGCAATCTTTAAACATCATATAATGTCCCTTATTAAATTTTCCATTTTTCATTAATGAATCTATTTCGCTAATATTAGCCCATTTAACCTCATCGACTTCTTCTTTTTGAATATTTATGTTATTTATATCTATATTTTGCTTTAAATAATATAAATCACATAGTGTATTTTTACCGCTTGCTTGTTTGAATAATATAGGATTTTTTATTTCAATTCCTAGTTCCTCTTTAACTTCAGTTATTATTCCTTCAATGCTTGTTTGACCACTTTTTGGGTGACCACCAGTTGTTGCCCATTTTCCACCATTATCCATAGAACGCTTTTGAATTAAAAATTCATGATTATCGTTTTCAATAAAAATAACTACCATCATAATATAATTATTTTCTGGTATGGGCTCTCCTTTAAAAATTTTTTTACCTGTGAGAGTTCTATTATAATTATATAAATCTCTATATTCCATATATATCTTCCTTTCACTTTTAATTATATCATCATAAGTAATTATAATAAATAATTAATTGACATTGTTGTAGAATTTAACTTACAATGATTATGTTGCATATGGATAGATATATGGAATAAGAAAAAAAATTTATCTATTCAATTAATAAGTATAACAAATTAATAAATTCTAATAACATAGATGGAATAAAGAAATATATTAAAAAAGGAGAGTGAAGTTATAATGGAAATGGTTGATGTTTATAATGAAAGGCATGAAAAATTAGGCTATGAAAAAGAAAGAAGGAATCTAGATAAAGGCGAGTATAGATTATCTTGCTTTGTATGGATAATAAATGATAGAAATGAAATATTGATTCAACAAAGATTAGCAAGTGCAAGGAAATGTCCAAATATGTGGGAAACTGCTTCAGGTGGCGCTAAAGCGGGAGAGGATAGTATTAGTGGTGCACTATCAGAAGTTAAAGAAGAGTTAGGTATTTCGTTAAAAGAAGAACAATTAAAATACATAGGTTGTTTTTCTAGATTTAATGATTTTGTTGAGGTATTTATTACAAATATAAATATTGATTTAAATGATATAAAGATGCAAGAGGATGAGGTTCAAAATGTAAAATGGATTAGTGTTGATGAGTATTCTAATATGATAGAAAATGGCACGGCAGTAGAAACAAGTTATTCGTTATTCTTAAATTATTATAATAATTATTATAAAAAACACCTAGAAATAATAGATGGCAAACTTGTTCCAGTACTTGATGAAAATGAGTAATATAAAAAAGTATACCAGATAATTTGATAGTATTAAGTTTTAATGTTGAAATATAAGTAACTTAATATAATTATTAATTCAATATATGGTATTAAATATAAAGAAAGACATTAATAAAATAGTGTGATATAATTATTATAATAATTTTAATAGAGGGAGGAAGAGAATGAAGAAATTAGTATACTTAACTACAAATCCATATAAAGTTGAAGAAGCAAACGAATTTTTTGGAAAGAAATATGGGTTTAATATTGAAATTGTAAATCCTGATTTTGAAATTTTAGAAATACAAGCTGAGACTTGTGGTGAGGTTGCATCTTTTAGTGCTAAATATGCTGCTGAAAAACTAGGATGTGCAGTTTTAAAGTCTGATTCTGGACT
>CANQFF010000059.1 GCA_947598345.1 uncultured Bacilli bacterium | reverse complement strand
AAGAAATGGATACAATTCACATACTGCAATAGAAAAATTATTATCTGATACTCCTTATACAATTGAAGACATGAAAAAAGACTAAATTTTAGTCTATTTTGTGGTGTTTTAAACTATTCGGCTGTGAATAGTAACAAAGAAAATAAAAAATAACTATTTTTATCTATTCATTTTTTATAAAATATGATATAATTGTACATAGTAGGTATGGTAGGAGGTCACGATATGACTAGGACTTTTGACATAAAAAAAATTAGTGCTTTTAGTATAATTATTTTAATATTAGTAGGAATATATGCTTTTTATGAATTAAAATATAAAAATAATTATAGTGATAATTTGGAAAAGTATAATGAATATGTCGAAAATTCAAATAATGAAAGCAATAATTTAAATCCTATCGAAGGAGATAATACCATATCAAAAGATGATAAATTTTTGAATATTGTTGATTTAGAATTTGTTGATAATATAAAAAATAAATTAAATGTAGATATAGATGTTTTAAGAGAAAAATTAATATTGAATTATAAAAATAATATTATCAATATGATTCAAAGTAGTAACACGAAATAGGAGAGATTTTTATGAAATGTAAGAACTGTGGCAAAGATATAGATGAAAGCGAAGTTTTTTGCGATGATTGTAAAAATCATTTAAGGGAAGTATCTTCTAGAGAAAATGTTACAGAATTGGAACAATTAATAGAAAATCAAGATAAATTTCAAGATTTAGAAAATACTAAAGAATTAGATAATTTAAAAGACTTAAAAGAAAATACTGAGAGTTCAGAAACAGAAATTCCTATGAATCTTAAAAGAGAGGATATAAATAAAGATGTTGCAACTAAAAAGCCTTTAAATAAAAAACTTATAATTATAATTATCGTTTCAATAATTGTAGTATTATCAATTGTTGTTTCAATTATTATTTTTTTACCACATGAAAAACCTAAAAATAATGTTGATACAGTAGATTATAAACAAGTTATAAATGAATATGGTAAATCAATTGAAAAAAATATTTCTTTATATATGGAAGAAAATGATGGCTTACCAACCTGGGAACAATTAGAAGAATTAAATGATTATAAAAAATATAAAGTTTCTTGTGATGTACATATGATTTACGAGGATGGAAGTATTTATTTAAGTTCTTGTTCAGTTGATGATAAAGCTATTACACACACATATGGAGAACTTAAGGATATAAAAAAAGACGGTAGACAAATAAATATATATAAAGTTACTTCAAATGGAAGTGATTCATATACAGCAGAAGAACAGGATGAATCACAATTAGTTGGTAAAGTAACTTGTGAAACAAATGATTGTCAATATTTATATATATATTCTAAATATATAATTATAGAAGAGAATGGTAAATATTATTTATATGATTATGAGGATAGTTCAGTAAAATTTGGACCATTTAATATGAATAAGGATAATAGTATAGTATCAAAAAATTATAATTTATATGCGATTCTATACACAGAGGATAATAAACAAAATATTTATAATGTAGATACTGGTAAGATATTTAAAGGTATAAATGGAAGCATATTAAGAGGGGATACTGGATTTGATCCAACAGTAATGTATAAATATGGTTATGTAATACTTGCAAATGGAAGTAGTAAAGATTTTGTCAATTTTAAAACTGGTAAAGTTGGGTTTTCAATAAAAGATAATATAAGATCATTTGTTGAGGATTCAAAAAATAGTATAGTATATATTACTGCATATAATACTAATTATAATAAATTTAAAGTATATAATAGTAATGGTAAATTATTATTTGATGGCAAAGAGTATACAGATTTAAAAATAATAGATAAAGATATCATAGTACTAGATGATGTAAGTTTTAGAGTATATAATTCAAAATTAGTAGCTCAAACTATAAGTAAAAATTATAATAAATTATTAGGATTATATGATAATTACATTGCAGTAATCGATGATGGATATTTAAAAATATTAAATTTAAATGAAAAAGAATTAGCTACTTCTAGTGAAAAATGGGATTTAGAAAAATTTGAATTTAATTCCTCTTTATCTGGATTAATTACTAAAGATGGTAAGCAAGTGCTTCTAATTGTAGCCGATAATAAGATAGGTGGTTCAGACGAAAGTAGAGTTGAATATTCATTTCAAGTGGATTCAAATGAAATAGTTGTATCAAAAACAAAAAAATAACTTTAAAAAGTTATAAATAAAATTCATCTATTTCTGCCGATTCATTAAATGTATTATCTTTAATAGAAAAAATACATTTGATAGTTTTAATTATTTCGCAATCATCAGTATGATTTAGAATATCTGATAAAGACAGTACTCCAACAATATTGTCTTTTTCTTTTACTAATAATCTTTTAACTTTATGTTTTTTCATAATGTTTAGTGCATCTTCGATATTGTCATCTTTATTAATACAAAATAAATCTTTCGTGATGTATGGCTCTATATTATCACCTTTATCTTTAATAGATGAAATCGATAAAGCTAAATCTCTATCAGTAATCACACCTATATATTCTTCATTATTTTTTATAGGAATAAATCCAATATTGTTATCCTTCATTAATTTTGAAATCTTATCAATATTATCATCAATATTACCATATATAATTTTACTATTCATTATTTCATTTATCATATTATCACCATTAATATTATTGATTAAAACTAGTTTTTTATACATAAAATTAAGTATGAAAAGAATGAGGTTAAAAAATAGAATAGCTAAAAAGAACAAAATTATAAATAAATTTTCAGTAGTACTTTTCTTACTTGGTATATCTATTTTTTATGTCCTTAAAATTTTTAATGATAAAGCACTTCCTCAATTAATTAGTTATTCAGAAATTGAATTAAAAAGAATAATATCATCAGTAATAAGTAGTACTATAATAACTGAAATTGCAAATTCTTCTGATGTTGATAACTTATTTATAACAATAAAAGATAATAATGGAAATATAAAAAGTATAGATATTAATTCACCAGTAGTAAATAGAGTATTATCGCGAGCTTCAAATGCTGTAGAAGTAAATTTAAAATATCTACAAAATGGAGATATAGAAAAATTAAATATAAGTAATAATTTATTATCATCTTATAATCCAGAAAAAATCAAAAAAGGTATCATTTATGAAATTCCAAGTGGAATAATATTCAATAATGTATTATTGAATAACATTCTTCCAAAGATACCTGTAAAAATGAATTTAATTGAAAACATTTTTTGTAGATTAAAAACGGATATAAATTCTTATGGAATTAATAATGCTCTTATAAAGGTAAATATAGTAATAGAAGTTGAAGTAAGAATATTACTTCCTTTTGTTTCAACTAGTACAAAATTAAGTGCGGATATACCTATACTTATGAAAATATTGCAAGGAGATGTTCCTAGTTATTATTTTGATGGCTATTTAAATACTCCATCTATTACAAAAAATGTTAATTAATTATATTTACAAATTAAATTAAAAGTGATAGAATAATCCACGAGTTGGGGTAGTATGGGAAAAATGTTGAAAAATATAGTGTTTAGAGATTTTTTAGAACAAAAATATAGTGATAGTGGAAATTTTTCAGAAGGTTTAGCCTTTGTAAAAGATAGTAATAGTGGTTTATATGGTTATATAGATGAAACAGGTAAAGAGGTAATTCAACAAAAATTTTACAAAGTTGAATCGTTTAAAAATGGTCTAGCTGCTGTACAAAATAAGTATGCGCAGTGGGGTTATATTGATAAATTTGGTAATTTAAAAATACCTTTTAATTATATAATGGCTGGTTCATTTAATGAAAATTTAGCTGTAGTTAGATTAAAGGTTGAACAATCATCTAAGAAAAACAAATTTAGATTTTTAAATAAAAAGGTAAATAAATCAATTATTAAGACAAAAATAGCTATAATAAATACCAAAAATCAATTTATTAAAATAAATGATTATGACTATATTTCTGATTTTTGTAATGGATTAGCTATAGTAAGAAATAATAAAAATTTATATGGTGTTATAAATAAAGAAGGTTTAGAAATTGTAAGTTGTAAATATAAAGCTTTAAATATAATTAGTGATAAACTTATTGCGTTTAAAGAACTAGAAAATTGCTATGGGATTATAGATTTATCTGGTAAAGAAATAATTGAAAATAAATATCAGTATATATCAAAATTTAGTAATGGTCTAGCTTTAGTTAAAAGTGATGATGGATTATATGGTTATATAAATGAAGAAGGATATGAAATTATTAAATGTAAATATGAATATGCTTGTCCTTTTAGTGAAGGGTTAGCTCTTATAAAGTCAGATAATTCATACAAGTTTATAAATGAAAATGGATTAGAAGCTTTTAAATGTAATTATGAATTAGTAAACTCATTTAGTTGTGGTTTAGCATTAGTTCAAGATAGTAACGGTATGTATGGATATATTGATAAAAATTTTAAAGAAGTAGTTCCATGCAAATATAAATATGCATCTGATTTTAGTAATGGACTATCAAAAGTTATAGACCCTGATGGTGTAATCTATTATATAAATAATTCTTTACAGGTAAAGATAATACTTCCACATAAATTTTATTCTAGAATAAAATATGGAAATAACGATAAAGAAATAAGATCAGAAAATAAAGAAGAATTAATTAGAAAAAAAATGGAATTAATAAAATATATAAAAAAATATTTAGAAGAACAAAAAACAAATTTAATAACTAAATATACTAATGAAATAACAGAAGAAACTAATAAAATAATAGATGATTTAAATAGTCAAGTTAATGATAAAAAAAGTTTAATAATTAAAAAAATAAAAAAATAATTAAAAGTACTATATATGGTTTATTCATATAGTATTTTTTTTATATTTATGTCCAACTATACATAATTATATATTAGGAAAGTGCTTGGTAATAAAAAAACTCTTTACAAACATTTGTTCATATGATATAATTGCTTTGTCAGGGTGGTGATATGATGAACATAATAAGAGGTTATATATTTAGATTATATCCTAATTTAGAACAACAACAATTAATAGAAAAATCATTTGGTTGTTCAAGATTTATTTATAACTATTTTTTAGATAAATATCCAAATTATATAAATGCATATAACTGTTGTAAAGAAGTAAAAGAATTAACAAAAGAATATGAATGGTTAAAAGAAGTAGATAGTTGTCTACTTAGAACAAGTATATTTGATTTAGATAATGCTTTTAAGAGATTTAGAGA
>CANQFF010000058.1 GCA_947598345.1 uncultured Bacilli bacterium | reverse complement strand
AAAAGTTAAAATAATTTACAAATAATTAAGTCAAATTATTTTTCAAAAAGTTGGTTATATTATTTTACAAATCTATAACCTAATTAGGTATAGAACCAACTAGGTTTTAAATAATTACTTTTTATTTATAATTATAAAAATTGATTTATTTTTTTATAGAAACAGATATACCATCACCTATTTTATAAAAAGTTGTATCATAATCTTTATTATTTTTTAAAAAATCTATATATTTTCTAATTTTTTTTACTAATTGCTTTGTATTTCTATTATTAGTTTTACTATCATCTTCAACTAGGCCGTGAAAAGATAAATTATCTGTTACTATTACTCCACCTTTATCTATGTTTTTACTAAATTTTTCAAAAAATTTAATATACTGGCTTTTTGCAGCATCTATAAATATCAAATCATATTTTTCTTCTATGTCCACAAATAAAGCATCTTCAAATATTATTTTAATTCTATCCTGCATACCAGTATTTTTTATATTATTTAAAGCAATATTATACATATTTGGATCTTTTTCAATTGTTGTAACTTTAATATCTTCACTTTGACTAGCTATATTAATTGCAGAATATCCTATCGCACTACCAATTTCTAATACTCGTTTTATATTGTTTTCTTTAATATAATTTATCAAAAATTCAATTCCATCTTCTTGCATTATTGGTACTCTATTTTTAATAGCATATTCTTTAATATCTTTTAATCGTAAGTGTACCATAAACCAGCTTCTATTAAATCATTTTTCTTTGATAAATGTTCATTATATGTTTTAGAAAAATAAGTATTACCATTAATATCTGATACAAAATAGTAATTATCACTATTTTCAGGATATAATACCGCTTTAATAGATTCTATACTTGGATTACATATAGGTCCTATAGGCAATTTTCCAGCAAGATGTTCACTTCTTGTATTATAATTGTTTGCATCGTCTATTTCATATTGATACAAATCTCTATCGCTTAATTCTATTTTAGCAGCGTAATATGTAGTAACATCACTTCCAAGCGACCAATTAGAATTAAGTCTATTATAAAATACTCCAGCTATGCCCGCTCTATCATTACTATTAGCACCCTCTAGTTCTACTATAGAAGCTAAAGTCAAAATCTCGTGTACTGTAAATTTATTGCTTAAAATATCCGTTTTATATAATGTTAAATTTTTATCCATTTCATCTAACATAACTTTAAAAATATCTTCTATTTTAACATCTTTATTTTGAAATTCATAAGTATTTGGGTACAAATAACCTTCTAAAGAATAATAAATATCTTTATTTAAAATAGTTTCATCTATAAACCAATATTCATTTATAAGTGATTTTAAATACTCTTCATCTGCAAGTTTAGTATATACTTCATCCTCTGTATTATTAGTATATTTAGATATAGTTGAAGCTATACTTCTCATGTTTTTTCCTTCTTTAAAAGTAACGACTATAGCATCTGGATTATAATTATTTCCCTTAGAAAACTCTTTAACTATTTTACTTACACTCATATTTTTGTTTAATTTATAAGTACCCGCCTGTATTTCATTTACTTTATTAAATTTTATATATAATTTAAAACAAAATTCACTTCTAATTAATCCTTCTTTTTTTAACTTAGAAATAACATCATAATATGTACTACCGCTTTCAACCATAAAATTTACTTCTTTTGAATTACTGCTTACTGCTTTTAAATTTATATTATAAAATACGCAACTGCCTAATATAGCAACTGCAATTAAACTTAAAATTATAATTAATATTTTTTTCATAAAATAAAAGAGTTTATTACCCTTTATTTTCTTCATCAGAGCCAGCAGATTCGTTTTGTAATTCATCTAAAATAGTTTCTATTATCTTCCATTCTTTTTCTGTTTCAATCGCTAGTAACTTAGTTTCATCCTCATCTGGATTATATGTTGAAGCATATACTTTTGTATTCCCTTCTTCATCTAATGTGTTATCTGTATAAACTATATAATTTTTCTTTGTTTCATCTGATTCAAATGTAAATAATACCTCACATTCTACTTCTTTTCCCTCATCATTTACTATTTTGAATGTCATTGTTTCTTCTTTCATAATTTTCCTCCTTTTTCCTTATCTAAATATGTCTGAAGAATAATGTTAGCAGCAACAGAATCTATTTTTTTCTTTCGATTTTTTCTAGAAACATCTGCTTCTAACATATACTTTGTAGCTTCCACCGTAGTTAATCTTTCATCTTGTAAAACAACATCAATACCAAAGGTATTAATCAATTTCTCTTGAAATTGGATGGTAGTTACCCCTCTTTCACCAACTGTATTATTCATATTTTTTGGAAATCCCAAAACAATTTTTGATATTTGATAATCACTTATGATTTTACCTATTTCATCTATAATAGAATCATAATCATTTTCATTAAATCTTATTGTTTTGAGAGCGCTTGCAATAGTTTTTGTAGTATCGCTTATTGAAATTCCTAATGTACGAGTACCGAGATCTAAACCTAAATACCTCATTTTTTGCTCAAAAAATCTTCAACAAGTATTTCAAGTATTTTGGTCCTATCAAATTCAGTTATCTTACTTCTAGCTTCTTTGTGACTAGAAATATAACCGGGATCTCCACTCATTAAGTACCCAACTATTTGATTTACAGGATTATATCCTCTTTCTTCCAATATAGTTGCCACATCTTTTACTACTCTAGATACATACTCGTTTTGAAAATCGTTAGAATTATAAATTTTTGTGTTATCCATACTATCACACTCTATTCTATGAATACAATACCATTTTAACATATTTTAACTTCTTTGTAAACCTAGGAGTTTAAATTTAGTTTACTATCTAGTTCTATTTGAAGTTTTTTCTTCTTCATATAAATCATATAAATTCATGTTTATATTCATTAATTTATAATTTAATTCATATTCTAATAATTCAATTTTTTTTAATAAAATTTTAAAATATTTTTCATCTAAATATTTTCTATATTTATATAGTACTATATTTTTATATCTACTCAAATCGTTCAATGTCTCACTAAGAGCTCCTGGACTTGAACTATCGTCATCATCTAAAAAATTAATAATTAATTTTAAGTATAAGTCTAATTTTTTTCTTATCTTTCTTTTCAATACTTTTTCTATCATTGATGGTTTTATTATTACCATTTTGTTTACAATTATACCATCATATTTTACATTGTTTTTAGGCATAAAACCAAACCCTTTTAATTTATCATAATCCATATAAATGATTTCTTTATTATCTCCTTTTTTGTATACGAAATATTTTTTTTCACTCATATAATCATCTCTTTTCTAATAAGTCTGGTCTACGCTCTTTAGTCCTTAATTCTCTTTGTTCTTTTCTCCATTTTTCTATATTTGCATGATGTCCTGATAAAAGTACATCTGGAACTTTCATACCTCTAAAGTTACTTGGATGAGTATATACAGGATAATCTAATAAATTATCATTAAATGAATCATTAATGTGTGATTCTTTTTCTATAACCCCATCTAATAACCTTATAACACTATCACATACTACCATCGCTGGTATCTCACCGCCGGTAAGTACAAAATCTCCTATAGATATTTCAATATCTGCTAAACTTCTTATTCTTTCATCAAATCCTTCATAGTGACCACATATTATTATCAAGTGTTTTTCAAAAGAAAGTTCATAAGCTTTTTTTTGATTATACTTAATTCCTTGTGGAGTCATTAATATTACCTTTGAATCTTTACTTTTTAATGCTTCTACTGCATCAAATATTGGTTGTGGCATAAGAACCATACCAGCTCCACCACCAAATCCATAATCATCTACTTTATTATGTGGATCTTTTGAATAATCTCTAATATTATGAATTTGAACTTGAACTTTACCCGATTCAATGGCTCTTTTTATGATAGATTCTCCTATAAATTCAGAAAACATATTAGGAAAAAGTGTTAAAACATCAATCTTCATAATCTAGCCCCTTTATATATTTTATTTCAATTCTTTTAGATTTTAAATCTACATTTTTTACAAAATTAGAAATATTTGGAACTAAGTGTTTTTTTATTCCATCTATTACTAGTAAATCATTTGAAGTTGTTTTTAATATATCCACAACTTTTCCTTTATATTTTTCACCATCATAAACAGACAACCCTATTAAATCTTCATCTAAATAGCCATCAAATTCATAATCGTTTTTATCAATATATACATTATACCCCTTCAAAGTTTGTGCGATTTCAATATTATCTACTTTATCTAACTGCAACATATCATAAATCTTATGTTTTCTATATGAAATAATTTTATATTTAATATCATTTATATATATATTATTACCAGCTTTAAATATTATATCTTTATATTTAAAATCACTTATTATTCTAACTTCTCCTTTGATTCCGTGTGTATTTACAAGTTTTCCTATATTTATAAAATTCATAAAACACCTACTTATCTAATTCATATAAAATTATACTAGTAGCAACTGCAACATTTAAGCTTTCACATTTATTGTTTATGTCTATGTACAAAAAATCACTACATAAATTTAAAAGTTCTGTTTTTACTCCACTGCCTTCATTACCCATTATTATAGCAAATTTTTCACACTTTTCAACATTTTTTAAACTTTTTCCACCATTTACCTTTGTTCCAAAAATAACATAATTATCATTTATTAAATTTTTAACAAATGATACTACATCATCTTGTATAATATTTATATTAAAAATCATTCCTTGAGTTGATCTAAGCACTTTAGGATTATATAAATCTACAGTATTTTTACTTAATACAAGTGTATCAATATTAAAGGCAACACAACTTCTTATTATAGTTCCAAGATTACCTGGGTCTTGTATATCATCTAGTATAACTATCTTATTACCATACTTTTTCTCATCTAATTTACTACATATACCAAGGATTTTTGGTGGATTATCTAGTTCACTCAAATATTTTAATACATTATTAGATACTCTAATAGTATCTACATCTAAAGAAAAATTAACATTTTCTTCCAATATTAATTCTTTTAAAACATTATTTTTATATGCTTCTAAGACTAAGTGCTCACCCTCTATAAGAAATTCTTTATTTTGATCTCTATATTTTTTAGTATTTAGTTTTTTTATATTTTTAATTTTTGGATTTGAAGTAGATGTATATAACATAAAATCACCCAATTAAATTATATCATGTTATCAATTTTGTTTAAATATTTAACTATAAAAATTTTTATTTTTAATAAAAAAGAGAACCTTAAGTTCTCAAAATTTAATAATAAGATAATGAAATAATTTTGCTATTACACTGTTAATTATAAGCTATATTTGAACCTTTTACAGTAATTACTGGTCTTATACCAACTCCTGCAGCAGCTTGGTAAGGAATGACAGATCCCGAACTAAGTCCATTCTGATGATAAACTTTAATAGAAGGTGCAGTGATATCAAGCAACCAATACATGCCTCTTGAATATTCTCCTCCAATAACATCATACGCTGTAAATGGCAACCTAGCTTTCAATTCTAAATAAGAAGCTGTAACATCACCTGTATCCTCGTTCAATATATTAGTTTGAAGACCCTGTTGAATTGCTGCATATCGGTACGAATATGAGAAGCCTCCCTTTGAATCTAAATAGTTTATAGAAAATTTTTGAGAAGGTATATTTGTCCAATCTTTTGTTGCGTTGTATAAAATGTCATATGCTTTAACTGGACCATTTTTTATAGTACCACTATCAGCAAAAGCAAAATATGCAGTACTACTTAAATTACCAGATGAATCAATATTGTCCTCTAGTATCAAATCTATGTCAGCATCATCCGTTATTTTAGATTTAGATACTACGAAGAAGTGATATGATTTTGTATCATTTA
>CANQFF010000057.1 GCA_947598345.1 uncultured Bacilli bacterium | reverse complement strand
CTTAAAAAAGATGTTTTAACCATTATTTTATATGGCTAAAACATCTATTTATCATTTCTTTCGTGTCCTAATCCTGGTTTATTTATTTTTTTCTAAACAATGTATATACTCTATTGTATAATTTTTCTTTGACTTTTTTGTACTATCAGATTTAAATCTTCTATGTTTTTTAGAATATCTTTTATAATTTCCATATTTTTTCATAATGCTTTCTATTTCTTCAATAGAAATTATACCTTCATCATTATAGCTTAATAAAATATATTTAAATTTTGCTCTTTTTATTAAATCTTCTAATTCTTTAGCAGCTTTGCTTTTTACACAATAATTCGATTTTTTTGTATCCTCTATTCTCGTACCAGTTTTACCTTTGATTTTTGGATTATCGTAAAGAGCAATAGTTTCTAATATATGATAATTTGTGTCGTATTTTCTATTATTATATGGTGGATCCAAATAAAGTATGTCACCTTTTATTTCATCTATTAGTTCTTTAGAATCTTTATTATAAATTTCATATTTTTTATTTTTAAATACTAATTCTAAAGGTTCAATCCTGATTGGCTTAATAGCGCTACTCTTTAAATCCTTT
The DNA here is from genome assembly GCA_947598345.1 of uncultured Bacilli bacterium. Lineage (GTDB taxonomy): Bacteria > Bacillota_I > Bacilli_A > RF39 > UBA660 > UMGS1613. The sequence continues at coordinate 5,391 of CANQFF010000057.1, read as the reverse complement.
AAAAATGCTTCGTATACTGATGCTGTATTTGCAACTTTATCAGCTGCTTCTAATAAACAAGCTATTAAATAATAATATTCACTATCTGTTATTAAACTTTTATTTTTCCATTTTTCAATCTTCATCCTACATGCATCAATTTTCCTAGCATTCTCATCACTAAAATACTGTCTTTGAAATTCTTTCTTTTTCGTGCCACCTAATGAATAATTTTTATAGATAAATCCCTTTTTCCCAGCTAAACCATTTAAGCATATAAATGGATCAATATGCTTTTTATCTAGTTTTTCAAATTTCAATTCAGTACTATTTTCAATTATTCCTTTTATAATTGCATAACTAAAATACTGTATATCGTTCGCTATAATATTGTAACCTTTTTCTTTAAAATATTTTGATACAACTCCAGTACCAGCAAATATATCACAAAATGTTATATCTTTTTTAGGTTTTACAAAATCTTCTACTACTTCATCTATGTAACTTAATATTGAATATTTTGAACCTATATAATTCATAAAACCACCTACTTACTATATATTTTATCATAAATGCTTATTTGAAACCAGTAATTTAATAATTTTACAAAAAATATATAGTAAACTATACTATATACTTATTTTTTTCTTATAAATGTTCTTGTGACATAAAATAAAAATACAACCATAAAAAATACATATACCCACATAAAGATAGTCAAAAGTATGCCATTCATATAATTATCTAATATATCGGGTATTGAACTTGGAAATATACTTCTAACCCAAGAATAAAAACCTGGAATGCCTACATTAGCTGAGATATAATGTAATAACCTTAAAAATATATCTATAATTGCAATTGCATATACAGTTTTAGAAAATGTTCTAAACCAACAAAATGCAAGTACAATAAGAGCTAATACTATAACTACATCTAAGTACATAAAACCACCTCTATCTTATGTATTAAGTATACCATATTTACTATTTTTTAACAAGAAAAAAATAGTCGCAAGTACTATTTTAATGCTTCTAATAATTCTGCTTTTTTCATTGTTGTATAATTTTCAATATTTTTTTCTTTAGCTAATTTTTTTAATTCAGCTACAGTCATTTTTGAAATATCCTCTTTAAAAGTAGTTTCAGATGACTTTTTATCAACTTTTTCTACAGTCTCTTTAACTGGTTTTACTTCTTGTTTAATTGTTTTTCCTGCTAAGGCATCTTTAGCTACATTAACTAAATTTGTAAATGCTGCTGCATCATCAATTGCTATTTCACTTAACATTTTTCTATTTATTGTTACTCCTGCCTTATTTAAACCAGAAATAAATTTAGAATAACTTATATCATTATTTCTGCAAGCAGCGTTTATTCTTGTAATCCATAATTTACGCATTTCCCTTTTATTTTGCTTTCTATCCCTATATGAATATTTTAATGAATGCATAACTTGTTCTTTTGCAGTTTTATAAAGTTTATGCTTGCTTCCAAAATAACCTTTAGCTAATTTTAAAACTTTTTTTCTTCTATTTTTGTGGATATTTCCACCTTTAACTCTTGACATTTTGTTTCCTCCTTCTAAATATTAAAATTGAACTTTTTTAAATCTATTAGAATCAGCTTTACTTAAAGTAGATGCAACTCTACCATTTCTGTTTGAAGCAGCATTCTTTTTACCAGTATTATGTCTTTGACCTGGATGTCCTACTTTTATAGAACCACTATTTCTAACATTTAAAACTTTTTTTGTTCCTTTATGTGATTTAATTTTTGGCATAATATTCCTCCTATTTTTCTTTTTTTGGCATAAGAATCATTGTCATGTTTCTTCCGTCCAAAGTTGGCTTTTGTTCAATATCAGCTACTTTTGATAATGCTTGAGCAAACTTTAATAAAACTTCACTACCTAAATCTGTATGCGCCATTTCTCTTCCTTTAAAACGAATAGTCGCTTTTACTTTATGTCCTTTTTCTAAATATTTGCTTGAATTTTTTACACGAGTATTAAAATCGTGAATATCAATTGTTACTGATAAACGGTATTCTTTCATTTCTAAATTTGATTCCCTTTGTCTTTTAATATTTTCTTTTTGTTTTTTCTTATTTTGATATTTAAATTTATTATAATCCATTACCTTACAAACAGGTGGATTAGAATTTGGATTAATCATAACTAGATCAAAACCTGCATAAGTAGACAAAGTAATCGCATCAGCGATAGATTTTATACCTAACTGTTCACCATTTGGTCCAATAACCATAACCTCTTTAGCTCTAATTTGTTCATTAATAAACAAATCTTTTTCTTTGTTTGCTATAACAAACACCTCCCAATATCTTATACCATGAAAAAAGTGCATACTAATAGTATCCACTTAACCTACAAATTTTAAATTCATCGGCATTTTACCCATCACTTAAGCAATCGGGTGGATGTGGATACATCTCTTTCCTTTTTCATATGTATTGATTATACATTTAAATCCTTTATTTGTCAATAGTTATTCCAATTTTTTTTAAAATAAACTAGTATTTGCCTGCGCTTTTAAATCTAAACCAGCTCTTAAACCTTTTTTATAAGCAAAATAACCTGCGCAAGCTATCATAGCAGCATTATCTGTACAATATTTTATATGTGGTATTGTTAACTTTATTCCTCCGTTTTTACAAAGTTCACTAAATTTATTTCTAATACCACTATTGGCAGATACTCCACCTGCAATTATAAGATTTTTAACATTATACTCCTTCAAAGCTTTCATTGTTTTCTTAGTTAATATATCTACAACCCTCTTTTGAAAGGAACAAGCAATATCAGCTTTTCTAATTTCATTGCCTCTTTGAATTTCATTATGTACTAAATTAATAACCGCACTTTTTATACCACTAAAACTAAAATTATATGTATTATCATCTAGTGGTAATGGCAGTTGATATGTATCTTTTCCTTCATAAGATAATTTATCCACAAGAGGGCCTCCAGGATAAGGCACATCTATAATTCGAGCTACTTTATCATAACACTCTCCAACTGCGTCATCTAAAGTACCACCAATTTTTTTAAATTTATAATCATCCTCCATATAAATTAAATCTGTATGACCACCTGACACAACAAGCGCAATTAAAGGAAATTCCATTTTTGAAACTAAATTATTAGCGTAAATATGACCAGCTATATGATGCACTGGAACTAAAGGTTTATTGTATATATATGATAATGTTGTAGCTGCACTTACACCTACTAATAAACTACCTATAAGTCCTGGACCATATGTAACCGCAATCGCATCTATCTGTTCCATTTTCATATTAGCTTTTTTTAAACACTCCTCTATTACTATTGTAATATTTTCTACATGCATACGAGAAGCTATTTCTGGAACCACCCCACCATATGTAGAATGAGTATTCATTTGCGAAAGTACTACAGTAGCTATTTCTTCACAACCATTTTTTACTATAGAAACACTTGTTTCATCACAACTACTTTCAATACCTAATATATAAACATTATCCATTTTACTCACCAACTTTTTTAACCATTAATAGTCCATCTTCATCGCCATAATATTTTTTTCTAACAGCTACCTTTTCAAAACCATTTTTTTCATAAAATTTTATAGCTGCTTCATTGCTTTTTTTAACTTCTAAAGAAATATTTTTTATTTCTTTATTTTCACATAAAAGATAATTTAATAACTTAGATGCGATACCTTTTCTTCTGTTTTTTGAATCTACAATAATATATTCTATTTCTATTCTATCATATATTAAATCGTAAACTAATACACCCATAATTTGTGAATCATCGTATAATAAAACTCCTAAAAATTCATTCTTAAAAGACTCTTCATTTAAATAATAATTAAATGGAATAAGTAAATTATTTACATCCTCTAAGTCATTTTTAGTTATACTTCTAATCATATATTTTCTTTCAATTTCAATCTTTCTTCTGCTTCTGTTAATTTTAAATAATTAGGATTAACTTTATGAGGATTTATAGATTTATCATTTTCATGCTTTAAAATTATTTTTAAGATATCAACTTTAGGTTTTATTGAATTATTTATATTATCATAAGATATTAATTCATAATTTGAATCGATTTTCTTCATAAGTTCATTTAATGAAATTAACGAATCTTTTTCTATTAATTTTAAATTATTATCATATATACCAGCAAAAACATTTCCTCTTCTAGCATCAATAATAGGAACTAAATATTTTTTATCAGTAAATGTTGTTGCCATATATTCTAATGAAGATAAAGTAATTATATTCTTATTTAATGCACTAGCTATAGTTTTTGCGATAGTAACACCAACTCTTATTCCAGTAAAAGATCCTGGACCATTTACAACAAATATTTTGTCAATATCCCTTAAATTAAAATTAACACTATTAAATCCTGCTTCAATAATTGGTAATATTTTTGAAGACATATCGGAAATTATAGTGTTTTGATAATTAAACAAAATTTTATTATTTTCTATAATTGCTACTGTAACATTAGATGTAGTAGTATCAATTAATAAATACTTCATAATACAGCCTCACATAACTCTTCATACTTTTTTCCATATGGAGTTATAATAAGTGTTCTTCTATTTTCATCAATGACTTTGAATTTAATTTCTAATCTTTCTTTTGGTAATATATTTTTAATCGTATTAGACCATTCTATTACTACAATACCACCTTTAGTAAAGTATTCCTCTATTCCAACACCATCAGTATTTCCGTCTAATCTATAAACATCCATGTGATATAATGGCATTTCTCCTGTTGTATACTCTTTTATTATAGTAAATGTAGGAGATGTGATACTTTCATCTATTCCAAGTGCATTAGCTATACCTTTAGTAAATACTGTTTTCCCACTACCTAATTCTCCATCTAAACATATTACCATATTTTCGAATTTCTCAGATTCAAAATTTTGAGCAAGTTCAATTGTCTCAAGTTCACTATTAGTTGTAATTTTATATTCCATTTAAATCACCATTATTATTATACCATTAAAAAAAATATTATTAAAGTAAAAATAATATATTTAACAATTTATTTACAAAAAAGTAATAAAAATGATGTGATTTTTTAAATTTATTACTTTTGTTATATAAATATAATACTTTATTTTATTTTTTATATCTAGCTTTATTTCGTTCCACTTTTGCTATACTTTTAATAATTTTTTTATATTTGAAGTTCTATAATTTTTTATTTCATCAATTACTTGAAATGTAAATATATACCCTGCTATGTAACCCAAACGAAAAAAAGACTAATAGAAAAATATTAAAAAATTTCATTAGCCTTTTAAAATACAAAAAAAAATTGGCAACTCGCTATCTTCGCTTAACACTATTTTCGCCGTAAAAGAGCTTAACTTCTGTGTTCG
>CANQFF010000056.1 GCA_947598345.1 uncultured Bacilli bacterium | reverse complement strand
GTTCTGCCCATGATGCATCATATATCTTTTTTGAAAGTGTTCCTTTTACCATTTCATTTATCTTTAATTTTTCTGTTCTTTGTTTGGATATAATCTAAATATATAACCTCTTATTATGTTAATCATATCACCACCCTGACAAAACAATTATATCATATGAACAAATGTTTGTAAAGAACTTTTTTTACCAAGCACTTTCCTAATAAATAAAAAGATAAACTATTAATTTTAGTTTATCATTTTAAACAAAATATAATAAATTTATATTTGGCTATAAAATACTATAAAACTTTTATTTATACAATCTAATATGTATTAAATGGCTATTTTAATGTATTAAAACCACTTATGTTAAGAAAATTACTTTAATTTTAACAATATTGCCTCTAAAGTTTCTTTCTCTTTTTCTAAATTTTTTCTTTCTTGTTCAACTATATTTTGTGGAGCTTTTGAAACATAATTTTCATTTGAAAGCAATTTTTCTCTTCTTTGTATACTACTTTGTAATTTTTCTTTTTGATTTTTTAAACTTTCAAGTTCTTTTTCCTTATTTTCACTACCGTCATATAAAATACTTATGTTTTTATCAATAACTATTTCATTTAAATCTTTTTTTTCTTTTACAAAATTTGAAATATCTACCTTAAGCATGTTAGAAAGTATATCTATATTATCTAATTTTTTATAATAAATATATAATTCTTTTATATTATTTTCTAGCTTAGCCTTTCTAATCTTAGTAATTAATTCTAATGTTTGATCCAAATTAGTATCAAAACTATAGTTTTTATCATATTCCGGATAACTACTTATCATTATAGACTCATCCTTTATTGGAAGCATACTATATATTTCTTCAGTTACAAAAGGCATAATTGGGTGCAACAATTTAAGTATATCTGTTAAAACTTTTAATAAAACACTTTTAGTAGTCATATTAATATTATATTTAGATAACTCAATATACCAATCACAAAAATCATTCCAAATAAACGAATAAAGTTCTCCACCTACTACATTGAATTCATACTTTTCCATATGCTTTTTTACTACTTTGATTAAATTATTTAATTTATTTAAAATCCATTTATCGGCAATAGATAAATCATTTAAACTATAATTTTTTTCATTTAAAGATTCAATATTCATAAGAACATACCTAGACGCATTCCATAATTTATTTATAAAGTTCCAAGTACTTCTAACCTTTTCTTCATCGTATCTAAGATCCATTCCTGGAGCGGATGATGTAGCTAAAAAATATCTAAGAGAATCACATCCATACTCATCTATTACATCCATAGGATCTACACCATTTCCTAGTGACTTACTCATTTTTCTTCCTTGCTTATCTCTTATTAATCCGTGTATAAGACAGTCTTTGAAAGGTCTTTTTTCAGTAAATTTTAAACCTTGAAATGTCATTCTGTTAACCCAGAAAGGAATTATATCATAACCTGTAACCATTACATCATTTGGATAATATCTTTTTAAATCATCTGTTTCATCTGGAAATCCTAGTGTTGCAAATGGCCATAATGCACTTGAAAACCAAGTATCCAATACATCGTTATCTTGTACCCAACCATCTTCTTTTGGCGGATTTATTCCAACATATACTTGATCGTCCTTATACCAAGCAGGTATCCTATGTCCCCACCAAAGTTGTCTTGATATACACCAATCATAAGTTATTTCCATCCAATGATTCATGGTCTTTTCAAATCTACTTGGGATAAAGTTTACCTTTTTATCTTTTTCTTTTTGATTTTTTAAAACTCTATCAGCTAAAGGTCGCATTTTTACAAACCATTGTTTTGATAAATATGGTTCAACTACAGCATCAGTTCTTTCACTATGTCCTACACTGTGTTTCATCTTTTCTACCTTAATTAATATTCCAGATTCTTTTAAATCTGATACAAGTTTTTCTCTACACTCTTCTCTTGTTAGACCACAGTATTGCGCTGCATTTTCATTCATAGTTGCATCTTCATTCATTACTACAATTCTTGATAAATTGTGCCTATTTCCAACTTCAAAATCGTTAGGATCATGAGCTGGTGTAATTTTAACAACACCAGTTCCAAATTCCATGTCTGCGTGAGAATCACCTACTATAGGAATTAATTTATTTAAAACTGGTAATTTTACATTTTTACCAATCAAATGTTTATAACGCTTATCCTTTGGATTTACAGCAACAGCAGTATCTCCAAATAATGTTTCAGGACGAGTAGTTGCAACTTCTAAGTATTCATCACTATCTTCAATAAAATATTTTAAATGATAAAAAGCTCCATCATCTTCTTTATAAATTACTTCTTCATTTGACAAAGCTGTCTTGGCAACAGGATCCCAATTTATTATTCTCTCTCCTCTATAAATTAATCCTTCATTATATAACTTTACAAAAACATATTTAACTGCCTTTGTTAATCTTTCATCTAAAGTAAACGCCTCTTTACTATAATCTAGTGCTAAACCTAATTTTGCCCATTGTTTTCTAATATTATTAGAGTATTCATCTGTCCACTTAAAGCACTCTTCTAAAAACTTTTCTCTACCTATTTCATATTTATCTATTCCACTTTGCTTTAATTTATTTACAACTTTAGCCTCAGTTGCAATTGCAGCATGATCCATTCCAGGTAACCATAATGTATCATATCCATTCATTTTTTTATACCTTATCATAATATCTTGCAAAGTAGTATTCCAAGCATGTCCAAGATGTAATTTACCTGTTACATTAGGTGGCGGGATTACTATTGCATATGGTTTTTTGCTTATATCACCACTATTAAAATATCCTTTATTTTTCCAATTTTCATATTTCCCATCTTCTACTTGTTTATGATCGTATTTTTTATCTAACATATACTACCTCCTCTTTATTTTAATTTTTCCGCCTGAACTACTAAACTCATTTGATAGATAATCCAAACATTCATTAAATAACTGTGTTAATTCATTTTGAGTAAATAATCTATAATTTTGAGTTTCACAATTTTTATCTTCTATTATAGAATTTATTCTATTTAATATTAATATAAAATCCTGTTTATTTAATTTAACTTTAAGATCTTCACTTAACTTTAAAGTATCATCTAAAAGATGTACTTCTTTACCAATATTATTTATACTAGCTAAAAACGAAGCATATTTACGAAATTCTTCTTGTTTTAATTTCCAAGGTACTACTTCTTTATCTATACTTCCATCATTCAATTTAGCTCTATTTTCTCCATCCATACAAATTGTATGATTTTCTCTAAAATATCTATTGTAATAATTATCTGTCAATAAATGAACAAATGATCCTAAAATTAATGGATTATCCAGCTTATCCCCATAATCTTCTAAAAAAGCATCTATACGATTTATTGGAGGATTATTTGGTCCTTCAAAATTATAATGAGTTTTAAAATGAGCTACTACATTTGATATTCCTTTTACAGATATTCCATTTGTAGCATCTGGTAACACATTACCTATAATGAAATTATTGTCTAATTTTAATTTTTTATTTAGCTTATTTGCTAAAGCTAAATGTATTCCCCAAGATGGCATAATCATTCCCCCTTACAAAAAAAAAATTCATCCAATAAGGACGAACTCGTCGTGGTACCACCTTAATTCGTGCATAAGCACCTCAAAAATATAACGCTTTTAAGCGGAACATTCTACTTATTCAAATGCTCAACTAGCTTGCTACCTTCATCTATCTTTCATTAAGAAAAGCTTTCAGCTAATACTTTTCCTCTCTTATAATTACTAAATAAATTACTCCTCAAGTTCAAAGTTTTTATACACATATTATAAAACAAAAATTAATAATTTACAATACTTAAATATATAATTTTACTAACATTAAAATGAACTCTCATTATTTATAGGAATGATTGTCTTTTCCCAATTATCAATTATTTTCTTTATTTTTTCATCAGGTAATTCGTTATATTTACACCTTGCTTGAACAACTTTACCATTCTTAACTTCTATAGTAACAAATGATTTTGACATATTATCTTTTTTTCTTAAAAAATATATTTGTGTTTTATTATTACTATAATCCTTGCAATATGTCCTAACACAATTATGTTGCTGATCACTTTCATCTATTAAACTTTCTATTGAACTAGCAGGAATTATTATATAATTATCTTCTTGATATTCATTTAATTGCAATAATTGAGATAGTTCATTTATTTTTTCATTTATTTTAGGTTCATTTATCATAGTTATTTCAAGATATAATTTATCGTGCTCATTTTTTAGATCATCTGGAAATAATATTTTTTTACTCTTTAAATCTAATCCTAATTCATTAGCCATTTTAATGTAATCTAAATACTCTAGTATATATTCATCATCTAATTTATTTTTTTCAAAATAATTTTTTAAAGTTTTTAAATCTACATTTGTAATACCTAATATATCTTCTATATATTCTAAATTTTTACTTATAAAATTAATTAATGACATATCTAAAGTGTCACATAATTGTAAAGCCCTAAAATCATTATATACAAAATTATTTTTAATCATAAATGACAATTTATCGTTTAATAACTTTTTTGCTTTGTTATCATAATTTAATAAAAATGGCTTATCAAAAGCAAGTGAATAAAATTTAAGTTTAATTAAATATTCAAAGCCTTTAAAATAAATAGGTAGATATATTAATTTAAATATATCTGGATTAAAATCTTTCAAAAATTCTTTTGCTTCCCATATATAACTATAACGATATATTGTGTTTTTAAGTTCATCTAAATTTAAAACATATAAATAACTAGTTTCATATTCATTTTCATAGTAACAATCATTATTTAAAATCTCTTTTTCAATTGTCTTAAAATTAAACATTTCATTAGTAATTAAATTTTTAAATCCACTATTAGTTATATAAAAGGCACTATCTATACTTAAATAACTAGTTTTATATGGCTTTATTGATAATGGATTATCATAATATATATTTTCATTAATTATATATAATATAACATCATTATTCGCAACATCAAAAGCATAGTAATGAAAATTATATATAAATTGTTTTACATAATTAATATCCTCTATTTTTATTATAAATTTATTGATTTTTTCATAATGTTTTTTACATTTTTTACAAAAAAAATTCTTATCTAACTTTTGAATACATTGAGAACAGAAAAATTCATCAGTTTTCTCATCGTAAAATACATTATTACTAGAAATCTCAGATATAAATTTTTTTATGTTTTGTGGAATATCATCTTTATTTTTCCAATAATTAATTGGCTCTTCTTTTAAATTTTTAAAATCATCATCAAAAATAATCTGTCCCATACTTCACCTTTTTATAATAAATTAACACATAATTAAAATAAAACAATCATAAAAATTGCTTTATTTTTTTAAATCTAATCCATCTTTAAAAGCATTACCAACTCTTTTTGATACCTCATAATATCCGTGAGTATAAGGATCAAATGCAATTGCTTTAATTTTTGAAACATCAACTTTTTCATTATCCATTATTTCTTCATCAGCTAGTACATTAACTATCTTTCCAATAACTCCATAACTATATTCATCATTTTGACATTTTATAAATTCACATTCCATGCAAATTGGAAATTCTTGAATTATAGGTGCATCCACTACTTTTGATTTTATGGCAGTTAATCCACTATTTTCAAATTTATTATCACTATTATTTGCAGATACAATTCCAAAATAATCAGCCTCTTTTACATGAGGAGAATCAGCTATACTAACCGTAAATGCTTTTCTTTCTTTAATATTTTTTAATGTTTTATGTGTTTCTGATAAATTAAGCAAAATCTGATTTCTATCTAACATAGTCCCACATGCAGCATTCATAACATCTACACTTCCGTCTTCATTATAAGTAGCAATCATTAAAACAGGCATAGGAAATATAGCTTCTGTTGTTTTAATACTTTTCTTCATATATTATCACCTTCCATATATATTGTACCAAATTTCTGACGAAAAGTCTTTAGTTTTTAATCAATTTCTATTTACAAAAAAAGCACTTGAGTTTAA
>CANQFF010000055.1 GCA_947598345.1 uncultured Bacilli bacterium | reverse complement strand
ATAAATATAATGTTTGAAGGGTTAAAATTATATATGAAGAAAGACTTGGAACTGCAAGTCAATTAAAATTTTGACGGGAAAAAAATATAATAGGGTAGCGACTATCCGAAATTGGTCTATGGAAAGACTAAGTCTTTATGAAGTAGAAAAAAATGCCAGTGATGGCATTTAGGTCAAAATTTATTTTGACTTTTGTTCTAAAATGTTGTTAAAAACATTTGTATGTGTTATACTTATAAATAGGTGATTAGTATGTATGAATATATTAAAGGAAAGGTAGTAAATCAAGAATTTAATTATATAGTAATAGATAATAATGGAATAGGTTACTTAGTATATGTACCTAATCCTTATTCATTTGAACTTGATAAAGAATATACAGTATATATATATCAATATGTAAGAGAAGATGAAATTTCTTTATATGGATTCAAAACTTTTGAAGAAAAAAATCTTTTTTTAAAACTTATAGATGTTAAAGGATTAGGATGTAAAATGGCATTACCAATGCTTGCGACTGGATCAATTAATGGTATAAAAGATGCTATAGAAAGAGAAAATATACTATATTTAAAAAAGTTTCCTAAAATTGGTGATAAGGTAGCTAGACAAATTATATTAGATTTAAAAGGTAAATTAAGTACTACCAATGATACTAACTGTGATAAAAATTATGATGAATTAATAGAAGTTTTAAAAGGTTTGGGATATAAACTTTCTGATATAAATAAAATTTTACCATCCGTTAAAAGCGATTTAAATATTGAAGATCAAGTAAAGGAAGCTTTAAAGTTAATGTTAAAATAATATGAGAATAGGTATAGATATTGATAATACTTTAGTTAGCTCAAATGAATATTTTGAATACATTAAAAAAAGAGAAAAATTAAATTTTAAAAAAAATTATACAGATGGATGGACTGAGGATGAGTGCAAAGAAATATTAAGTAAATATGGATTTGAGGTAATAAAAAATGCCAAATTAAAGGATAAGGCAATAGAAGTTTTAAATTATTTACAAAGTAGAGGTCATAAGTTATTTATAATAACTGCAAGAAATAATAAATATGTTAAAAATTCAGTGAAGTTAACAAAAAATTATTTAAAAAGTTATGGACTAAAATTAGAAGGTTGTTATTTTGATAGAGCTAATAAATCTGATATAGCTAAAAGTTTAAATATAGATTTAATGATAGATGATAGTAAAAGTGTTTATAGAGAAATGAAAAAAAATAATATAGATTGTATTTTGTTTGGAGATAAGATAAAAACATGGGAACAAGTCTTAGATTATGTAGAAAGTAGGTGTGCAAATGGAAAGAATAGTAAGTGAGGAAGAAACTATAGAAGATAATTTTGAACAGAATATAAGACCTAATAGTTTGGAAGAGTATATTGGACAAAGTGAAGTTAAAGAAAATCTAAGTATATTTATAAAAGCAGCAAAATTAAGGGACGAACCTTTAGATCATGTTCTTTTATATGGCCCACCAGGTCTTGGAAAGACAACTTTGGCTTTTATAATAGCTAATGAGCTTGGTAGTAATATTAAAATTGCAAGTGGTCCATCAATTGAAAAAAGTGGAGATTTAGCAGCGGTTTTATCAAATCTAGAACAAGGGGATGTTTTATTTATTGACGAAATACATAGAATACCTAGATTTGTAGAAGAAATTTTATATCCTGCAATGGAAGATTTTACTTTACAAATAGTAGTAGGTACAGATAGTTCTAGTAGAAGTATAAAAATAGATTTACCACCTTTTACTTTAGTAGGTGCGACAACAAGAGCTGGAGATTTAACTAGCCCTTTAAGAGATAGATTTGGAATAATAAATAAATTGAATTATTATACAGAAGATGAGTTAAAAAAGATTGCTATTAGAACTAGTAAAGTTTTAAATTGTCCTATAGATGAAGATGCTGCTTTGGAGCTTGCTAGAAGAAGTAGAGGAACGCCTCGTATATGTAATAGATTATTTAAAAGAGTTAGAGATTTCGCATTAGTAATGGGTGATGGAAAAATAAATTTAGATATAACAAAGCATGCTTTAGACAAGCTTAAGGTAGATGAACTAGGATTAGATGAAACAGATTATCATTTGCTTAAATCAATAATAGAAAAATTTAATGGAGGTCCAGTTGGGATTGAAGCTATTGCTTCTTCTATAGGTGAAGAACAAACTACAATAGAAGATGTATACGAGCCATATTTATTACAAATTGGATTATTAAAAAGAACTACGAGAGGTAGAATGGTAACTGAAAAAGCGTATAAACATCTTGGTATTCCTTATAAAGAAAATAAATAAAAAAATAATTAATGTAAATATTAATAGTGGTGATTTTATGAAGAAAGTTTTAATTATATTATTAATTTTTATGGTTGTAGGTTGTCGTAGTGAGAATAAAGAAATAAAGAATAATGAACCACTAGATAAGGAAGAAGAAAAAAAAGAATTAACTGCTCAAGATTATGAAAATTATAAAGTAAATGAATTAGGTGATGTACCTATAATGATGTATCATGGAATACATAATAAAAAAAATAGTGAGACTAATTATATAGGTGGTAATATTGATAAAGATGGTTACCAAAGAACTAGTGAAGCATTCATACAAGATTTAGAATTTTATTATAGTGAAGGCTATAGGATGGTAAGATTAACAGATTATGTTGATGGCAATATAGATGTAGAATTGGGAAAAAGCCCAATAATATTAACATTTGATGATGGCCTTGAAAATAATATTAAAGTAACAGGGTTAGATGATAGTGGTAATATAATAATTGATCCAAATTCAGCAGTAGGAATATTAGAAAGTTTTAAGAAAAAATATCCTGATTATAATGTTACAGCTACTTTCTTTGTTAATGGTGGTTTATTTGGACAAAAAGATTACAACGATAAAATACTTAAGTGGTTGGTAGAAAATGGATATGATGTAGGTAATCATACATATAGCCATGTTAATTTTAGTAGTGTTGATGTAAATGAAACTATGAAAGAAGTGGGAAGCTTATATGAAATTTTGGATAACATTATTAAAGGTAAATATGTAAATATAGTTGCATTACCATTTGGATCTCCATATTCTGTTGAACACGATAATATGAATTACATACTAAATACTAATTATAATGGTAAAACATTTACTACAAAATCTACTTTGCGTGTTGGATGGGAGGCAGAAAGTTCACCTTATTCAACGAATTTTAATTCAAAATTTTTAAAAAGAATACGAGCATACGATAATAATGGATTAGATTTTGATATTAAAATGAATTTTGATATGTTAAGTAAAAGTAAATATATATCCGATGGAGATATTGATACTGTTGTTATAAGTAATGACCAACAAGACTTATTAGGAAATACCTATGATAAAAAAGTAATAAAATATTAATAAATTTCGTTTAACAATATTTCATTATTCTCGATATTAAAATTTACAAAGCAAAAAAAATATGATATAATACATACAGTAAGTGAGGGATAATTATGGGAACAGAGAATTATTTTGAAGTTTTAGGTTTGTCTGTAAATACATCTCCTAAAATGATTGAATTATTAAAAGATAATAAAGAAGTATTAACTAAGGGAAAAACAAACGATGAAAAAGTAATGATTGATCGTATTTTAGCGTATTTAAGTATTGATTCATTAAGAGAGAAGTATGCAAGAACTTTAGGTGGTAATACAACTTCAATTCCAGGAATGGTTAATTATTTTGAAGTTTTAGGACTTAAAGAAACTGCTACACTAGATATGATAAATTTTGTTATAAGTAATGTGGAGACTTTGAAAGAAGGAAAATCTGAGCAAGAAAAAAAACAAATTGATCAAGCCGTTGATATTATATCTGATGAACGAACTAGAAACGACTTCATTAATTTTTTGAGAACTTATGGATCTAGTAATCTTGGACATACAAGTTCATATACAGTTCCAACGCCAATTCCAACTCCACCAACAGAACCAACACCAGAACCAGCTAGACCTACTGTACCTGAAGTTGACCCTGATCAAGTCTTTGATATTGAACTTCCACAGCCTGAGTCAGAACCTGATGAAATATCTGATGAGCCAGAGCATGAAGCCGAAGCTGAACCTACTCCAGAGCCAACTCCTGAAATTGATCCTAGATTTCAATTTGATACTAGAAAATTTAGTAGTGCTGATGACGGAATGGGATTATATGATTATTTAGGATATAAGGAAAAGAGAAAGAAAATAATAAATAAATGGTTAGTGGGTAATGTAGTTACTTTAGTAGTTACTGGCGGACTTGTTATTCCTGTTGCTATTATAAGTCATAAAATAATTAATGGTAAATTTTATCCAAAATTGGAGCGAAGAAAATATGATTCTGTAATATCTTCAATAAGGACTGCAGAATCAGCTGCTATTTCAGAAGCTAGAGAGGCACTTGAGAAAGAACTAAGAGATCATCCAAGTTATTCTGATTTACAAAAATGTTTTGTAAAATATAAAAACGAAGAAGAGTTATTAGAAAAAATGATAGAAGTTAGGGCTGATTCTGTTTCAAAAAAAGGTAAAATAACAGAAAAAATGTTAAAAATTAAAGCGCTTGAGAAAGAATTAGAGGAAGTAAGAAAGAACCTAAAAGCATTACAGAGTAGGCTTGATGGAGAAATTTTAAATGAAATGAACATTGAAGAAGAAACCGTAGATTTCACACCAGAGGAATTAGCTGAACAAAAAAGATTGTATGTGGATTGTATAGCAGAGATGAGAAATAGAGCACAACAGCAGATAATAATGGGCAGAGCTGGTACTTTGAGTAATTTTTATAGTGTTAGGGTATCTGAACTTGATAATTTAAAAATGCAAAGATCTATGAGAATTGCTACTGGAGAAGATGTTTCAGAGATAGATGCACAAATTAATAATATGAATATTTATTTATCAAATTACTTGTTGGATGCTGTAGATCAGTATATTGATGTTAATATGAGAGGTAACGACGAAGAAAGAGCGCGTATTTTTGGATCTGATAATTCTGATGCAATATTATCATCATTGACAAGTGACTTACAAAATATTGTAAATCGTTATGGCGAAAATCACGAAAATATGTCAATGGGAACAGCAGAACAGTTGAGAGAAAATTCCTTCAGAAATCAAAATGAGTTAAGAGGCACTGTAAGAAATTTAGAAATGAGAAGTAGACTATCTGGAAGAAAATTTAAATTTGTAGGAACAATAACATCAAAGGTTAAAGATTTCTTTATACAAAAAAAAGATCAAATAAAATTAAAGTTTGATAAAGAAGAAGCAGAGCGTAGAAGATTCATAGAAATGGGATTAGATCCAGATGAATATTCTAGTGAATATGAAGAACCTACAATGGGTAGAAGAGGCAGATAAGCAAAGACAATCTTTGCTTTTTTTTTACTAAATCCTTGACAGTTGGTGGTCTTTACTTAGGACAGTATGCTAGTAGGAAAATTGGTGTATCTTAAATTTTAGACTTCGATAAAAAAACAGCTTAAAATTTTTAAGCTGCTTTATTTTCGATTTTATTTAATGATCTTTTTTCTCTTGCGCTCATTCTAACTTTAGAACCATCATCTAAAGTAACTACTTGTAAATTTGGTTTTTGATAATGTCTAGTTGCTCTGCAAGAGTGAGATCTTCTATTACCAGCAAGTGGTTTTTTATTTGTTGCTTTAATTGCCATACTATTCCTCCGTTCAAAGTTTTTTCTCTACGCCAATAAAGTTTATCATATTTTTGATAATAAGTCAAATATTTTGTTAAATTTTGTTAATCCTTTTTTAAAATGTTACCATATCATTAGTTAAAATGTTATCAAACTTATGTTGTATAATATCTCTTTGGAAAGGAGATTTTTTTGTATGCATAATAAAGAATATGCATTAAAACTTGTTCAAGATAAGATTAATGGAATTAATAATTATTCTTATTCTCAAATTGCTTCTTTAACTGGATATACAAAAATGCAGTTAATTAGATTTTCAAAAGAATTAAACAAAAAGGATATTGGTTCTATATTAGTTCATGGTTTAACTAATAAACCTTCAAACAATTCTCCAACCACGAAGGAAATTGATTTCATTAAGAACTTCAAGAATAAATATCCGGTTATTAGTATAACACAATTCCAAGATATTTACCA
>CANQFF010000054.1 GCA_947598345.1 uncultured Bacilli bacterium | reverse complement strand
CCTTTAAATGGTACAAAACCTTTTAAAGCTCCGGAACTTGTTTTGCTTGCAGTTTCTTGTGTTACTGCTTGGCAAATTATTGGTTCATCTACAATTTCTCCTGAATCGTATATATAAACACAATCAGACACATCATTTGGATTAACCTCATATGAAGTAGATAATCCACCGTACTTTGTTAATTTTGATGTTATTTTTATTAACATCTCATCACTTATATTATTTCCGTTTTTAGGATCAACAATATTACTATCGAGTAAACCATTTTCTTTTAAATCGCTTAATTTTAAAAGTTTGCATTTTCCACTTTCAGGTAATTCAGACATATTTTCAGAACCCCATATTTCAGCCGCATGTTTTATTGAAAGCAATTGATCTTCATATAAATCTTCCTTTGAATTTTTTAACATTTTAGTTATTGATGTCCCAACAAGTAAAGTCAAAATAGATAAAATAACAATAACAGCTAAAAGTTCAATCAATGTAAATCCATTTTTTTTCACACTATCATCTACCCTCTATTAATATTATATAAAAAAATTGTATTATTTACAAGTTAAAAAAGATATTTAATACCACTAAATATTAAATATCTTTATATTCAAATTCATAATCTAATATCCTTACTGTATCTCCATCTTTAACGCCCATCTCTTTTAACTTATCATCTATACCTAATTTTCTTAATTTTTTAGAAAATCTAGAAAAAGCTTCATCACTAGAAAACCAAGTCATCTTTAATATTTTTTCTATTTCATCTCCAGTTACTACAAATACATCTTTATCTTTATATATATTAAATGGACACTGCTTTTTAAACTTATATAGTACATGACTTTCAAATTTCTCTTCATCATACAATGGTTTCTTTTCTATAGTATCCAGTAAATCTGCGAGTTTTACAAGGACATCTTCTACACCTTCACCTGTTTTAGCGCTTATAGGGTATATTGGAACATTTATTTCATGCTTAAATTTTTCCAAATTTTCCTTAGATGATTCCATATCTATTTTATTAGCAATAACTATTTGAGGTTTATCCAAAAGTTTTTTATTAAAATTTTCAAGTTCCTTATTAATTATTTTATAATCATCTATAGGATTTCTTCCTTCATAAGCTGAAATATCAATTACATGAGCTATTACTCTTGTTCGTTCGATATGTTTTAAAAATTTATCACCAAGTCCTTCACCTTTAGATGCACCTTCTATTAGACCAGGTAAATCAGCTATTACAAAAGATCTATTGTCTTTTGTTTTTACTACACCTAAATTAGGAGTCAATGTTGTAAAGTGATAAGCTGCAATTTTGGGTTTTGCCTTACTAACTTTACTTATAAAAGTACTTTTACCCACACTTGGCATACCAACAAGACCTACATCTGCTAGTAATTTAAGTTCTACTTTTATATTTTTTTCTTCACCAGGTTCGCCGTTTTCACAAAAAGCTGGTGCGGGATTATTCTTAGTGGCAAAAGCCATATTACCTCTTCCTCCACGGCCTCCATATGCAGCTATTACTTTGTCACCTTTTTTTACCAAATCACCTATTATTAGATTAGTATCTGCATCTGTTATTACTGTTCCAATAGGGACTTTTATTACTAAATCTTCTGCATTTTTTCCATTACAACCTTTTCCTTCACCGTGCTGACCAGAAGGAGCTTTATATATTTTTTTATACCTTAAGTCTATTAAAGTATTTAAACCCTCATCTACTTCAAAAACGATATTACCTCCGTGACCGCCATTACCACCGTATGGTCCACCCATTTCAACATACTTTTCTCTTCTAAAAGCCATGCAGCCATTACCGCCACGACCAGCTATCAATTCTAATTTTACCTCATCTATAAACATTTTTTCACATCCTTATATTTTTAATTTAACAATTGTACATCCGTTATTATTATAAAATAATTTAAAATCTAAAACATTATTATTTTTTCTTAAAGAAGAATGTATTTCTTGTTTTAACGCACCACTACCAATTCCATGTATTATACATATTATATCATTTTTTAATACAATATTGTCTTTAATAAATTCTAAAGTTTTAACATTAGCAGTTGCTCTATCATATCCGTGCAAATCTAAAGTAGGTAAACTATCAATAAAAATAACATCATTAATTTCCATAATATCATTCCCTTTATTCATGATAACAGTATAAATTATATTTGTAAATAGAATTCAAATAATTAAAAATTGAAAAGAATTTCTTTTCAATCTAATAATTCATTCAAATATCTCATATCATTACCAATTATATATACAAATTTATCACCTAATTTTTCTTTCAAACTTAATATACCCTGTTCTACTATTTCATAATTAAGTGTAAATATTTCTAAATAATTAACAATAATATCATTTATAAAGTAAAAATTATATTTTTTTAATAAATTATAAATATTAACAAAATTTTCTTCATCTAGTTGACATATAAATTCAAAATTGTAATTATCCAATACCTCTTCAAATGAAAAATCATCTAAATACTTACTCAAGAACATTTTTTTTCACTCTTGCATCGTAGTCTTTAAAGTAATTATTAATCATTTCCTTTTTACTTATTCCGTATGCTGCTTGAAGATTAATATCACTCATGAAGAAAATTGGATTTAATCTATTATTTACAAATACACTCATACCTTCAGATATAATATATGTAATTTTTGAATTTAATTCTTTATAAGTAAGATTTTTCAAATATTTAGAATAGCAATCATACTCTATTCCAAAAAGTTTGCACAAATCTTCTTTCTTTTCTTTATCTTTCCTTACATCAAATACCATATCTATTTGTTGCAATAATTCTATTTTTTTATCAGATAATGGTTTTATCTTAGATGATTGTTTGGAATAGGCATTTCTTTGATATCTAATCCAAATACCTAAATTTTCACCATTTTCATCATATTCATATCCATTTGTTGTTTTAAAATTGGTTGGAACTTGTAAATTTCCATAATGTTCATAATATTTTTTAGCTAAAAGGTACATAAATTTCCATTTTTCACTAAGAGAATTAGAGGTTAAACCTATAGTTTCCAATAATTCTCTTTTATTATCATCAAGCATTTCATTTGATTTAGAAGAGTCACTGTCTGATAATTCCCTTTTTTGAATAACAATCCATTCTTTTAAATTTTTACCATTTTCATCATATTCATACCCATTTATTGTTTTAAAATCGGCTGGAACTCGTAAATTTCCATAATGTTCATAATATTTTTTGGCAAGATCGTACATTACTTCCCAATTACCTTCTTTATAGCAATATTTCATTTCTATTTTTTCTAACATTTTAAATTTAATAATTGATAGAGGTTTCCATTTGTTTCTTCTTTCATTTTTGGCTAATGGTACATTTCTATATGCAATTCTTTGATTCGCAATCCAAGAACCAAGATTTTCCCCAGTTTCATCGTATTCATATCCATTCTTTGTTTTAAAAGTTACTGGCACTAATAAGTTACCATAATATTCATAATATTTTTTGGCTAAATCATACATCATTTGCCATTTCATATCCGTTAAACCAAGTGGTAAAGGATTACTAACGATAATATCTATCTGCTCATCTGTCAATCCTTGATCTTTATCATTACTAGTTTTTTCAATCAAATTTCTAGTTTCATGCACCCATATACCTAAATTTATACCATTAGAATCGTATTCATATCCATTTGTTGTTTTAAAATTTTCTGGCACTAATAAATTACCAAAATGATCATAATATTTTTGAGCTAAATTGTATAATTCTTTCCAATCTTCTTCATCTATTTTTAATTCAACTTCAATAGCTTTTAACATTTGTATATGTTTTATACTTAATTTTTTTGTTGAACCTCGGTCTGATTGTTTTTCTTTAAAAATGTTATTATATATTATCTTTTGTTGATTTACCCATACTCCTAGACAATATCCTTTACTGTCGTATTCATATCCGTTTTTTGTCTTAAAATTAATATCCATCGATGTATTTCCATAATGTTGATAATACTTTTTGGCTAATCCATACATGTACTCCCAATTTTCCTTACCACAACGAAATACCATACCAATTTGTCTTAATTTAATTTCTCGGTCTTCCGATAAAGGAGGTATTGGATTTGTTCTTTGTGATTTGGGAATATTAATATTCAAATATGCCTTTCTTTGACGAACAATCCAATTACCTAAATTTTTACCGTTTTCATCATATTCATATCCATTTGTTGTTTTAAAATTACTTGGTACTAATAAATTTTTATAATGTTCATAATATTTTTGAGCTAGTTCATACCACTCATCCCAATTCATATAATCCATAATCTTCCTTCTTTCGATGAGATATTATATCAGAAATTAAATATTAAATCAAACTCTATTATTTTGTATTTTTTATATTTGATTTTGTATGTGTGGTTACAAATTTTTCTTGCCTTACATTAATTATTAATGTTCCTTCTTTTATATGATTAAAGCTAGTTGTAATAGAACTGTTCCTTTTTTTATTAGTACATAAGATAATGATTATACTAGTAATTAATATTGAAAATAAAATTGAAAATAATACAATTAAAAATATAGTTAGATAAGTATTAGAATTATTATCTAATTTATTAATTTTGATATTTTCATAATTAAGTGACATATCTATAAATTTATCAGCTGCATAATAATATCCTTTATTTAAAGTATTATTAATATTATTTATCATTACATCAACCTTATTTTGATACATACTTTTTGCTTGACCAAATGTTTCAATGGATATATTTTCTTTATGATTAGATAAATCTATAACTAATATAATTCCGTTAGTATCAAAATCATTATATGTATAAAAATCATTCGCATATTTATTTGTATCATAATTTTCGTGGTGTTTAACTGTTACAATTACCATATCCATATTGTACTTTTCAATATATTTATCTATCTTAGATTTTAATAATTCTTCTTCAGTATTTGATAACTCCTGAGCATAATCATATACTTTAAGTGTATTATCAAATGCAGAAACAGAGCAAATACATAAAAAAGTAAACATTATACCAAATATAATTTTTTTCATTTTATCACCGCAAAACAATATAACAATAATAATGTCAATATTACTATAAATATTATAATTCCAAGAACTATTGCATTTTTAATCGATGAAGTACTTTTTCCATAAGGTTTCAAGGTTTGTCCATTTAAGGCAAATGTATAATTTTTATTATTATATTTTATATTTAATAACCATACTGGTAGTAATATATAAATAGCATTAATATTTCTTAAATTTATAGAATTATTTGAAGATTCAATTTTATCATATCCCTTTATATCATTTTTCATAATTTCTTCAAAATATTCTTTTGCTTTTGTCATTGATTTTTTTATTGCAGTTTCTTTATCTATATTAAATCTTTCAACTATAAAATTATCTAAATCTGAATACTCAAATTTTTTAATTTTATTATAGTCAAATGGTTCTAGTTCATAAATAATACTATCATCGAAATTATTTGTTCCGCCAACAATAACATTTTGTAAAGTTGCACTACCACCACGCGAAACCAAATAAGAATCTATCTTTGTATATTTATAACTGCCTGTTTTCCAAGTATTAATCTTTTTACAATCACTTTCAACCACACCATTCGCATCAAAATTGCAAAGTAAAAATGGTAAATAAATCCCCCTAACATTGTTTAAAGACTTGTTTGATTTAAATATTTTTGGAGTTAGTATATTTCCCTTACAGATTTTTTCAAATACTTTCATTGCAGAATTTCTAGTAGTACTAAAAGGTACAATATAATCAGGTTTCAAATTTATTTGTAATTTCTCGCTTGATATATTAGTGCTATTACAATATATACATTTTTTTAAATTAGAATTCTGGTGACCTATTATTTCTGATAAACATTCTTTACAAGTATATACATATAAATTATTTTCATTATTAAATGAATATGCCAAATTACATTTATTGCATTCAAAAAGATTAGTCTTATCGTTATAATTTAATTGTGAATTACACTTTGGACATTTTTTTTCTGTATTATTCATAAATCACCTTCTATTATCAGTATACCATATTATTAAAGTAATTTAAAAGCAATTTTTAATAAATATTTTTTCCTTTGTAGACTTTTTTGGTAATAATTAAAAAATTTAAAATGAATATTTTAGTATAAATATAAAA
>CANQFF010000053.1 GCA_947598345.1 uncultured Bacilli bacterium | reverse complement strand
TTTATGGGGCGAAAATTATTTTATACTCTTTTTTAGCATTTGTTTTTATTACTATTTCTTACTAACGAAAATATTCTTATTATTAAACAAAAAAAGAGTCTAACGATTATTCTCTTTTTTATGAACAACTAATTGATCTTCCATAACAAATATTCTTTCGTTTTCTTTATTAAATGTATTAGCATCAATACCTAGATTATTAATTATAGCATCTACAGTATCGCCAGCTTTTGTAACATATACAACTACATCTGGATTTGGTACTGTTAATTCTTGATTAGGATGTATATATTGATCTTTATCTAATCCATTTAATAGAAGTAGCGTTTCAGGATCTACATTATATTTTCTTGCAATAGAATAAATTGAATCTCCTTGTTTTACCTTATAAGTTTCAAAAACTTGTGAAGATTCCCTTGGTACAATTATCAAACTTCCAACAATTAAATTCTCATCATCATCAATACCGTTTATATTTTTTATATTGGAACTTGTAGTATTTGTTTTTTTTGCTATCGAATCTATAGTATCACCATATTCAACTTGATATATTCTATACATAAATTCACCTCTAGTTTAATATATGATATTTTGATTATTTAGTTCTATTTTTTTAAGTGAGTAATATAATTATTTAGAGGTGATTATTTATGAAGGAACTACCAAAGGTATTTCATAATAAAATAGACAAAAAATTTAATAATAATGATACTGTATTTTATAGCAACGATAAAAGAGAAGAAGTTATCGATAAAAGATCGATTCAACAAAAAATTAATGACATTTTTTCATCACCTAACTATGTGTACAAGGCAAATGTAGATATAACACTAAAAGATAAAAAAATTACAAAAAGAATTATAGGTAGAAATAAGGAATATATTATTACCATGGATAATGATTTAATACCTATAAATGATATAATCGATATTAAATCACAAAAAAGTTAACCACAAATGTGGTTTTTTTAATTAAAATTAAAAAGACTATTAACAAGTATTATTTGTCAACAGTCTTTAAATACTTTTTATATGCATTCTACATAAGTATCAGGCAAACATCTTAAAACACAGCAACAATTTAAATTCATAGTAAAAAATGAATTAGTTGCTACATAAGGATAAATAGATGTCGTATCTGGATTCTCTGCAAGTACTCTAAATGTAGCACAACATCCATCTATTTTTTCTACTCTAAATACACTAGAGCATGTTACACCAGCATCACCACATACTACATTTTCTCTAGTTGTTGGCATAGTCCATGGTGTTCCATTACCTGAACAAGTATATAAAACTACTGGTCTTGTATTACAGCCTAAAGTAGTTGTTCCACATCCAAGAAATCCTCTATCGCAAGTTTCTAAACAAGTATCACCACAACAATTAGCATTTTGTTGTAGTACATTTATTACTGTAAGGATTTCTGCTATGCAACGGCAACTTTCTTGATCTGTATTGTTATTGCACATATATAATCCACCCTTTCATTATTTCTATAATAATGTATTCTAACTAAAAAAAAATGTGTAAATTAATACCCAACTTTTAAATAATAGTAAATATTTCTTGATTAAAAATATCTTTTATTGTAAAATTGTTATAGGAAGTGACTCTATGGAAAAATATAATGATTGCATTCAAGAAAGGCAAGATTATACTATATGTGAAAAAAATGGAGAAATAGTAACCGTAAGACAACTTCAATTAGAAGTTCTTACTATAATGGACGAAATACATAGAGTATGTGAAAAAAATCATATAAAATATGCTTTAATCGCAGGAAGTGCTTTAGGAATTGTTAATTATAAAGGCTTTATCCCATGGGATGATGATATAGATGTTTGTGTTGAGAGAAAAGATTGGAAAAAATTCATAGATGCTTTAAATAAAGATTTAGGCGAAGATTTTTACTTTCAATGTTTTGAAAACGATAAAAGATTTAATCCAATTGCTGGTCCTTCTATGAAAATAAGGAAGAAAAATACTTTTATTGAAGAGACAAATTTTTTATTAAAAAACCGTTGTAAATCTGGAGATGGAATTTTTGTAGATGTAATTATATATGACAATATGAGTGATAATAAATTTGTAGATGAATTAAATAGAACACTTATTAAAATTATAGTTCCATTTATAGTTTTACTTGATAATTTACATATCAATCCAATCCCACTTAAAAAATTTACTAATTATATTTCAGAAAGATATTCCAAAAAGCATGAAAATAGCAGTCTTGCAAGCCAAACGATATCATATACTTGGGTAAAATTTATGCATGAACCAGTGTTTCCTAAAAAAGATGTATATCCTTTTAAATTATATGATTTTGAAGGCAGAAAATTTTATTCATTCAACAATATAGAAAATGTAGTAAAAAAATGGTATGGTCCAAACTGCGTTAAAAAATGGAATGGAAAAAAATGGGTAGAAACATTACCCATTGAAAAAAGAAAACCAAAACATACTGTTGATTTAAATTTGCATGGAAGTGAAAGAATCCGTGAAAAATAATTTAGTCAAGTTTTCACTAATATTGAGTGGCTTATTTATTATATTATCTATTGTTATATTTGATGAAGTAAGTTTTTGGTTTTTAGGTATAGCTATAGCTATAGTAGGATTTAATATTCTTTATAAAATAAATGAAAAGAAGTAAGGCTAACTTACTCTTTTTTGTTTATACTCTTTGTTATAAATATTCCAATCAAAAGAAAAAAGAATGCCACCAAAAGACTTTTTAAACTATAATTCGTATTAAAACATCTTATTCCCATTAAAATAATTGTAGATAAACTAAAACCCATAATTCCACTATAAGTTTTACTTTTTAAATTATGAAACAAATAATCAACTAACTTAACAGTCACTATTATACCTAAAATCATACCAATAACATATGGAAATAATATTAAAACATTATTATAAAACATATCAATATTTAGTATATTAGAAAAAGTTTCCATCAATCTATTATATGCTCCTATCATCATAAGAGTTGCTGTTCCACTTATTCCAGGTATTACCATAGTAAAAGCATCTATTACACCAACAAATATAAAGAAAATAAAATTTAAAAAATCATTTTCATAATTAACTTCATTATTTATATTAATAATACCTAAAATTGTTACTACAAGAAAAGATATTATTAATATATAATTATTTTTTTTATTTATATTTATTTTTATATCATTTAAACTTCCTATAATAAGTCCAATAAAAAAGAACATAGTTATTAAATAATACTTATTTAAACAACTAGTAATTAATTTACTAAAAAATACTATAGCTATTATAATACCTATTCCAATTTTTAATAAAAATTTAAAATTATTTTTAGTATCCTTAAAGAAATTATTTATAGAATCTATTAATCGTTGATAAATACCCATAGATATCGCTAGCATAGAACCGCTTACACCTGGTATTATTTTTCCAATTCCTATAATTATTCCTTTAAGTATTAGCATATAATCACCAATTAATTATATTTATTTGCCTAATCCAAAATAACCATTTTCTACATATTTTGTTTCATTTACGACTATAAAAGCTTTATTATCTAGCTTCCTTACTATGCTTTTTAATTTTTCTAGAGAATTATCCCTAATTTGTATATATAACATATACTTCAAATCTTTTGTACCATATACTTCTATAGCAGTTACACCATAGCCACTTTCTCTTATTTTTTTTACTACATCATCATTTTTACTAGATAAAATAACCTGAACTTCTAAATTAGATTTTATAAAAACTTTTGAAATTTTACCACCTATATAAGTACCAACTGAAAAACCAAGAGCATACGAGCACACTATCCATACACTATTATTATCAGTATTTAATGCCTCTTTTACTACAAGAAACCAAACAGTAATTTCAACAATACCTATTAAAGCAGCTATTAAATCCCTTCCTTTTACTGTATTAATAGTCCTAAATGTACCTAACGACACATCTATAAGTCTAGCGAAAAAAATCTTTGCACATAACCAAAATATACTCATTTTATCACCATTATTATTATAAATACTTTAAAATTTTATATGCAAAAAAAGAGTTTTAAACTCTTATAATTCTGATAATGCATCTAATATTTCAGTATTTCCAACATAATAATGCTCTATTTTACCATCTTTTATTTTAAACAACACTTCGTCATTTAACTCAATATCATTTAAAGATTTTCCTATTTTTAAATCTTCTCCAACATATTTTTTATTTAATGAATCATCTAAATCTACTCTATATACTTTAAGAGAATCTTCTGAATTAGAATAATCTGAAATATATTTATTATATAATGTATCATAATTAATTTGATCTAAATATTTACTTTTCATAGTAGCTAATACATAATATTCTTTTTCTTTTCTATCTAATAGATGATTAAAAATTATTTTTGAAGAATCTGCTTCAGTATTAACTTCATCATTCTGTTCTTCAACTGTTGGTTTTATAACTAAAGTTGTTATAAAGTAAAATATAGCAAATACTAATACTAATATCACAATTGTTACTAATAATTTTTTTATAGAAAATTCATTTTCAACAACTGGTTTTTGATGTTTTTCTAAATTATTTTTTAACTTTGCCTTCTTCATTTGTATCACCAGTTATTATTATATCATATTTTTACATTTTTTCAATTATTTTGATACTGCTGCAACACTAATTGATTGGGCAACAGTTAGCAATTCATCTACATTCATAGTATCCGACATTACTGAATATTCTATTCCATTACTTATCCAACTTACAGAGTAATCTGTAATAGCACCTACAGTATCTAAAATTAGATATGGATCTCCATAAATATAATTAGTAGTATTTGCGTCTGTTAAAGTTTCTTGAACAACAGTAAATGCTGATTCACCACTAAAAGTTAAAATTACTCTTTCTCCATCCGCTGTTGATACCACATCTTGACCTGACAATTGCGTATCTACAGGTACATACATAGGATATACAATATCTTCTATTTTAGAAGTTGTATTATCTTTTTTATCTTCGTCAGGCTTACTATCATTAGGTGCTTCATTAGTTTCTGATTGATAAGTACTAGCATCAAAATAATTATCATCAAATTTTGCTTTATAATCTATATCTATTATATTTAAAATCATTTTAGGATTATTTGAGCTATCTAAAACTTCTATTTTAGTAATATTTTTATCTTTATCTATATAAATTTTTTGGCTTTTAAAATCTCGTTCTGTTGAATAATTAACCTTACTAGTTATAGTATATCCACTTTCTGTCTTTTCAAAAACTCTATCTTTATCATTTGATATATCCGTTATTATAGGTTGAAGTAAATATATTTGTGAATTATTATATGGCCAATCACTTTGAAATTTAAAACTTTTATTTAGTGATGGTGTAAGTACTATAACTCACCAAAGTTTTAAACTTTTTCATTATTTATATATGGTTTCTTGTTTTTCATTATTTTTATTATCTATTTCTCTTTTTTCATCGATATATTTATAGTTTAAAGCATTATTACTTGTTATAACTCTCTCACCTAATTTCCTTTCAAGATCAACTCTTGCAACTTTGGCTGTATTGCCACCCATTCTCGCTATTTTTTTGTTTTCATCTATTCCATAAGGTTTATGCTTTCTAGCAAGTTCTCTTGTTGCTATTTCACCTAAATCTGTTAAAAGGACTTCTACATCTGTCATATTATCTCTCAAAGACTCTTTATGAAGCCCTTTAAATGCTTTATATTCGTTTGCTTTCATTCCAGACCATTCTTTATATATTTCATTTGTTAGAATAGCATATTCTTTATTTTCAGTTATTCCCCCATCTTTCCAAACATCAGTTAGCTGTTTTCTATCCTGAACACCTTTAATTCTTTTGGCAATCCATTTTTCATCATAACCTTTAACTCTATATAAATCTATCGCTCTTTTAGCTGCTAGTGACGGATCAAATGTTTCATCTATTCTTTCACTACCTAATTTTGCTAACCATTGTTTGATTGGTTCTGCATTTTTACTCGGAATTGATTCAATTATTCTAAACATTCCTTCAATATCAACAACATCAGTCATACGATATTTACCATCTTTAGCTTTAAGTTTCAAAGCGTTACAATTTGTAACGGTTTTATTTCCTTCATCTTTAAGTCTCTTTTTAAGCACTCTCCAGTATGTTTGTGGATTATTACTTTCTGAAATAACGCTAACTATATCAATAACACTAATAAAATATTTTTCTGTTTCTTTATCCCAAATAGTTCTAATTGTTTCATTATTAAATATTTTGTTTACTAAATGCATTTTATCTTGATTCATAAGTACCTCCTCTGATGTATATATTATATCAAACATTTGTTCTTATTGCAAGTTTTTTTAAATTAACTTAAACTTATAATATATATCGATATTTTTTTCTTCATCTATCTCTATCCTATCAATTAGTGAGCTGATTAAGGCTCGAGATGGACTTTTCATACTCGCGAATTCCTTAATTTTATCTAGATAGTAGTTATCGTTTACTAATTTATTATTTTCTAAATCATATAAGAGTTTTTCGTATTCTTTTTTCTTTTTCTTTGATTCATTTATTTCTAATGTTAA
>CANQFF010000052.1 GCA_947598345.1 uncultured Bacilli bacterium | reverse complement strand
AACAGGGGAATTAATAGAAAAATACTTTCCAAATAATAATATAAGATATATAGCAATTAATGATGGAATAGATACATTTATAGACAATACTAACAATGATATAGCGCCTTTTAAAGCCATAATGAATGATATGTATGCAAAAGATATTTCTAAGAAAGTTAAAACTAGTTTACATTCAAGAATGAAAGATGGACTATATGTATCTGGAAGATGTCCATTTGGCTATATGAAAGATCCAAATAATAAAAATCATCTAATAATAAATGAAGAACAAGCTAGTACTGTTAAGCTAATATTTGATTTAGCACTCCAGGGTAATACATATCACTTCATAGCTCACGAACTTACAAAAAGAAAGATAAAAACACCAGCATCTTATTATAATTATGTTTGGAATACAAAGTGCAAGAGTAAATGTATTTCTAAGGAACTTGGTGTATGGGTTGATACAACAATAAAAGCTATTCTAACTAATGGGATTTATGTAGGTGATTCAGTTCAAGGAAAAACTAAAAAGATAAATTATAAACTTAAAAAAACTATCAAAAATAATCCTAATGATTATATAATTGTTAAGAATACGCATGAAGCGATAATAGATAGAGATACTTTCGAGTTTGTACAAACACTACTACCTAAAAATGTAAAAAGGCCAGAGAAAAAAAGATTTTATTTATTAGATGGACTTCTATATTGCGCGGATTGTAAACATCGAATAACAATAAGATATCAAAATAAAACTGGTAGAAGTTACACTACTTGCGATTATTATAGAACATATTCAAAGTATCATGTTTGTACTACACATACAAATAATTATGAAATATTAGAGAGTGTTATTTTAGATAATATTAAGGATGTTTGTCATAAATATCTTGATAAAAACAAAATAAAAGATTCTATAGGAAATATAGATTTTGTTGATAATACTTTAAAGATAAAAAAGCAAATTGAAAGTCTAGAACTTATTAATAATAAACTAACTGAAAATTTAGATAAAACTTATATGGATAGGCTAAAAGGAATAATAGACGAATTACAATATTTAAGAGTAAGTGAAAATATAAAAAAAGAAATAGTTGATAATAAAAAGAATATTGATAATCTTAAAAGTCAAAATCAAGAATCAAACAAAATAGATAATAAAAAGATAGAAAAATACATTAATGAATTTTTATCACTAGAAAATCCGACTAGAGAATTAATAATAAATTTAGTTGAAAAAATCTATATCTATCAAGATAAGAGGGTAGATATTATATTTACATTTAAAAATACTACATAAAAAAGGTATCAGGAGATACACTATCTAAAATAGCTAAAATGTATGGAACTACTGTTGATGAAATAGCTAAGTTAAATGGTATAAAAAATAAAAATTTAATAATAATAGGCCAAATACTAAAAATACCTAGTAAATTAAAATATTTTTCTAAATATACAGGTAGTAGTGTCTCTATTGTAGATGCACTAAAAGCTATAAAAGAACAGTCTTCATATGATTATAGAAGTAAAGTTGCAGAGGTTAATGGTATAAAAAATTATGCAGGTACTTCAGCGCAAAATATAAAATTATTAGATTTATTAAAAAGTGGTAAATTGATAAAGCCTTAGTATTAATTAAAAAGTGATAATTTATATAAGTGTTTTAATAAGAAATGGTTATAATTTGCCATTTCTTTTATGTATATTTTGTCAAAAAAAATTTTTAAAATATGTTTATTTTTTAATAATAATGTGCTAAAATGTTTATAGTAGTTGTAGAATTGGAGGAATAAACATGGGTTTTATCAAAGGCTTATTTAATGATAAAGAAGAAGCACAATCAGGAAATGGTAATGAATACTATGATATAAAAGCTGAAGATGCTGTTACTGAGGATGGTGGAGCTAAAATGATTCTTTTAGAACCACGTGCTTATTCAGAAGCTCAACAAATAGCAGATCATTTAAAAAAGAGAAATACTGTTGTTGTTAATTTAAAAAGAGTTACAAGTGATCAAGCTAAGCGTATTATGGATTTCTTAAGTGGAACTATTTATGCTATCAAGGGTAATATACAAAAAGTCGGTAGTGGTATTTTCCTATGTACACCTAATAATATAAATGTACAAGGAAAGATATCTGATGATAGTGAAAAAGATAAAGATGATAACGAAGAAAATATAAATTACGAATGGTAAAAAATACTTGAAAAAAAATAATAATTGTGCTAGTATATATAGCGCAGCGTTTGAGGATTGAATTGGGATGCTTATGGATATGAATAATAATGTTAGGACATTTAAAAATTATAGTCCTGAAGAAATTGATCGTTTTTTAGAACAAATTATCAAGCAAGTCGAAAAAATGATAGAGGATAATAAATCTAAAAATGTAGAAATTTCTATTAAGGATAAAAAAATAGAGGAACTTGAAAGACAAGTTGCAGAAATGCAACATGTACAAGAAAAATTAGCTCAATATGAGCGTATGGAAGGTACTCTAAATAGAGCGATTATGATGGCACAAAAAACATCAGATCAAATAAAATCAGCAGCCCATAAAGAAAGTGAGATTATACTAGAAGATGCAAAAAGAAATGCAAGTCGTATAGTAAATGAATCATTATTAAAAGCAGAAAAAACTGAGATGGAAACAGAAATGTTGAGAAGAAATATTAATATTTTCAAACGCAGATTAAGAGGTTTATTAGAAGCACAATTAGATATGGTAGATGACATAGAAAAAGTAGATTTTTAAAACATATGATAGGGACGGTATATAAATAAAGATATAGAAAGTTCGTGGTTGATGGAAACGAAATCATAGTTTATATATAGATCACCCTGGATGTGGATATGAAGATATTTCCGGTAACGCGTTATAGTATTTGAGTGTATTATTAATAAAATAAGGTGGTACCGCGGGTAAAACTCGTCCTTAATGGATGAGTTTTTTTTGGATTTAGTGATTCTAGTAAATAGTGGGGAGGATATATGAAATTTGAAGAATTAGATAAAAGAAAAAATAATGAAGTAGAAAGTGATTTAACTGAAAAATTTATAAAAGAGGATTTATTAGAAAAAACAATTGAAAATAGAAAAAATAATGAAAATTTTGTTTTTTATGATGGCCCAGCTACTGCAAATGGTATGCCAGGAATACATCATATGCTTTCAAAACTACTTAAAGATACTTTCTGTAAATATAAAACTATGAAAGGATACCATGTACTTAGAAAAGTAGGATGGGATACACACGGATTGCCAGTTGAAGTACAAGTAGAAAAAGAACTTGGTTTTAATGGTAAAGGTGATATTGAAAAATATGGTATAAAAGAGTTCAATAAAAAATGTAAAGAAAGTGTATGGAAAAATGAAGCTGCATTTAAGGACTTCACAAATAAAATGGGACAATTTATAGATTTAAAAAATCCATATATAACTTATGATAATAATTATATAGAAACAGAGTGGTGGATATTAAAAAAATTCTTTGATGAAGGTTTAATCTATAATGGACTTAAGATACTTCCATATTGTCCAAGATGTGGTACAGGACTTGCAAGTCATGAAGTAGCTCAAGGATATAAAGAAATAACTGTTAATACTGTAACTGTACCATTTAAGGTAAAAAATCAAGATAATACATATCTACTTATTTGGACAACAACACCATGGACACTTATGTCAAATGTTGCTGCTTGTGTAAATCCAAAAGAAAAATATGTAAAATGTTTATCAAAAGGGTATAATTTCATAGTAGCTAAAAAACTTGCCAATAAAGTATTAGGCGATGATTATGAAGTAGTAGAAGAATATATTGGTAAAGATTTAGAATATCTAGAATATGAACAATATATGGATATACTTAAAGTAAATAAAAAAGCATTCTTTGTAACTTGTGATGAGTATGTTACTATGGAAGATGGTACAGGAATAGTTCATATCGCACCTGCATTTGGTCAAGACGATTACGAAGTAGGACTAAAATATGATTTACCAGTATTGAATCCAGTAGATGAAAATGGTTGCTATACAGAAGGACCTTGGAAAGGTAGATTAGTTGTAGATAGCGAACTTGAAATTGAGATAATTAAATATTTAGCAGAACAAGATAAAATATTTAAAAAACAAAAAATGGTGCACAATTACCCACATTGTTGGAGATGTAAAACACCACTTGTTTACTATTCTAAACCAAGTCTTTATATAAAAGTAACTGATTTTAAGGATAAAATAATAGAAGCAAATAAAACGGTAAACTGGTATCCTGATTATGTTGGAGAAAAAAGATTTGGAAACTGGTTAGAGAACTTAAATGACTGGGCAATTTCTAGAAATAGATATTGGGGAACTCCTATTCCTTTATGGGAATGTGAATGTGGTCATAAAGAGATGATAGGTTCAAGAAAAGAATTAGTAGAAAAATCAATAGAAAAAATAGATGAGACTATAGAACTTCATAGACCTTATGTTGATGATGTACATATTAAATGTAGTAAATGTGGTAAAGAAATGTCTAGAATTAAAGAAGTAATGGATTGTTGGTTTGATTCAGGTGCTATGCCATTTGCTCAATATCATTATCCATTTGAAAATAAAGAACTTTTTGAAAGTCAATTCCCAGCTGACTTTATAAGCGAAGGAATAGATCAAACAAGAGGTTGGTTCTATTCACTTCTTGTAATATCAACATTTGTAATGGGAAAAAGTCCATATAAAAATGTTCTTGTAAACGATTTAATAATTGATAAATATGGTCAAAAAATGCATAAAAGTAAAGGAAATTCAGTTGAACCATTTACAGCATTAAATGCATTTGGTGCTGATCCAATTAGATGGTATATGGTATATGCATCACCAGTTTGGACACCACTTAGATTTGATGAAGATGGAATTAAGGAAGTACAATCTAAGTTCTTTAATACATTAAAAAATACTTATACATTCTTCATGATGTATGCTAATATAGATAATATAGATCCTAGTTCATATGAAATCGATTACGATGATTTAGAAGAAATAGATAAATGGTTGATATCTAAATATAATAAATTAGTAAGAAATGTAACAGATTATATGGATAAATATGATCTTACAACAACTACAAGAGAAATTCAAAACTTTGTAGTAGAGGATTTATCTAACTGGTATATAAGAAGAAATAGAAGAAGATTCTGGGCAAGCGAGAATGATACATCTAAACTCGCTGTATATAAAGTAACTTATGATATATTAAAAGGCGTTTGTAAGTTAATCGCACCAATTGTACCTTTTACTAGTGAAGAAATTTATACTAAATTAACAGGTGAAACTTCAGTTCATTTAACAGATTATCCAGTATATGATAAAAAGTTAATAAATGAAAAAATAGAATCTAGAATGGATTTAGTAAGAGATTTAATAAGTTTGGGAAGAAATATAAGAGAAGAAGTAAAAATAAAAGTAAGACAACCTTTAAGTGAAGCTTTACTAGACTATAAATGTAAAAAATTAATAAGTGATTTAGTAGATTTAATAAAAGAAGAATTAAATGTTAAAGAAGTTAAATTTATTAAAGATATTGATAACTATATGAACTTTACTGTTAAACCAAATTTTAAAGAAGTTGGTAAGATATTTGGTCCACTTATGAAAGATTTTCAAGAAAAATTAACAACATTAAAGGAAAGTGATATAGCTAAACTTCAAAATGGCGAGACTATAATGATGACTATTAAGGGTAATGATTATGAAATTAATTCTAATATGGTAGATATAAGAACTAACTCTAAAGAAGGTTTCGATGTTGCAACAGATACTAATAATTTTATAATCTTGAATACAGAACTTACTAATCAATTAATTATGGAAGGTATAGCTAGAGAATTAGTATCAAAAGTACAAAATTTAAGAAAAGCAAAAGATTTTGATATAGCTGATAGAATAATTTTATACTATAATGGTGATGATGAAGTTACTGAGGCTGTAACAAAATTTGATGAATTTATAAAAAATGAAACTTTATCTTTAGATATTCAAGTTAAATTTAATTTAAGTGAAGAAGTAGATTTAAATGGTCATACAACATATATTGATGTAGAAAGAGTTTAAAATATGATTTAAAAGGAACCTAAAAATGCAGTTCCTTTTAAACTGACAATAAAATAAGTGAATGTTATAATAATCTATAGTAGGGGAAGGTTATTATGAAAAATAAAGGATTTACATTGATAGAATTATTTGCAGTAATAGTAATACTTTAGTTGTAATAGCAGTACCAATAGTATTAAATATAATAGATAAAACAAGAGAAAAATCAGAAACAATAAATGAGAACCTTTATTTAAATGCAGTTAAGCAGGCAGTAGCGCGAGAAAACTTAAGCAGGGAATTTAAACCAACAACATGTGAAATAAAAAGTAATGGTGATCTTTCTTGTGATATAGGACAGTTAGTAATAGATGCCGATGGGAAAAAAACATGTGGTGGTAGTATAAAATTTACAAATGGTAATATAGAAGAGACAAATATAGAATATAATTGTGAGTAAACATGTCTAAATTAATTATTAAGAGGATAAAAAAGTTATCTTCTTTTTGAATATTTTCGTTAGTAAGAAATAGTAATAAAAACAAATGCTAAAAAAGAGTATAAAATAATTTTCGCCCCATAAA
>CANQFF010000051.1 GCA_947598345.1 uncultured Bacilli bacterium | reverse complement strand
AAAAAGCAATTATTTTATAATTGAACGAGTGAAGGAGGATAATATATGATTCAACAAGAAAGCCGTTTAAAAGTAGCAGATAACTCAGGAGCAAGAGAAATTTCTGTAATTCGCGTTCTTGGGGGCTCTAAAGTTAAAACTGGTAATATTGGAGATGTAGTAGTTGCTTCAGTAAAAAAGGCAACACCTAATGGAACTGTTGGCAAAGGTAAAGTTGTTAAAGCAGTAGTAGTTAGAAGTAAATTTGGTCTAAGAAGAGAAGACGGATCATATATCAAATTTGATGATAACGCAGCAGTTATTATTAAAGATGATAAAAGTCCAGTTGGAACTCGTGTTTTTGGACCAATCGCACGAGAGATTCGTGATGCAGGATACTCTAAAATCGCATCACTAGCTAAAGAAGTGCTATAAGAGTTTGGAGGCAGAAAGATGAACTTTAAAACTGGAGATAAAGTAGTTGTCATTTCTGGTAAGGATAAGGGAAAAGAAGGAAAAATTACTCATGTATTGCGTAATGAAAATAGAGTAGTTGTTGA
The DNA here is from genome assembly GCA_947598345.1 of uncultured Bacilli bacterium. Taxonomy (GTDB): domain Bacteria; phylum Bacillota_I; class Bacilli_A; order RF39; family UBA660; genus UMGS1613. The sequence goes on along the minus strand of CANQFF010000051.1, from coordinate 6,180 downwards.
AGGTATTAATATAGTAAAAAAGCATGTTAAAGGTAACGGACAACAAGCAGGAAGTATTAATGAAGTAGAATCACCTATTCATATTTCAAATGTAATGATTATTGATCCTAAAACAAAAAAACCTACTAGAATAGGACATAGTGTAGATAAAGACGGAAAGAAAATTAGAGTTGCTAAAAAATCTAATTCAAGTCTTGATTAATTGGAAGGAGGGTATATATGAACCGCCTAAAAGAAAAATACAATAAGGAAATCGTATCCGATTTAATGAGTAAATACAATTACAAAAATGTTATGGAAGTACCAAAACTAGAAAAAATTGTAGTTAATATTGGTTGTGGAGATGCAACTACTAATTCTAAATTATTAGAAGGTGCAATGAAAGACTTAGAAATTATAACTGGACAAAAACCAGTGGCTACAAAAGCAAAAAAATCTATAGCAGGTTTTAAATTAAGACAAGGCCAAGCTATTGGTTGTAAAGTAACTTTGCGTGGGGAGAACATGTATAACTTCTTAGACAAATTAATAAGTATTACATTACCTCGTGTAAGAGATTTTAGAGGTATATCTAATAAAGCATTTGATGGAAGAGGTAATTACACTTTGGGACTTACAGAACAATTAATATTCCCAGAAATTGAATATGATGATATAGTTAAAATACGCGGATTGGATATAGTTTTTGTAACAACAGCAAAAACTAATGAAGAAGCGTTAGATCTCTTAAAAGGTTTCGGAATGCCATTTAAGAAATAAACTTAGGAGGAAAATATGGCTAAGAAAAGTATGAAAATTAAAGCTAGTCGTGATCCTAAATTCGAAGTTCGTAGATATACACGCTGCAATCGTTGTGGAAGACCACATGCAGTACTTAAAAAATACGGAATTTGTAGAATTTGTTTTCGTGAATTAGCTTATAAGGGACAAATACCAGGAATGAAAAAATCAAGTTGGTAATTTTGTAAAAGAAGGAGGATAGTATGGTAACAGATCCAATCGCAGATATGCTTACACGCATTCGTAATGCAAATCAAATGCGATATAAAGAAGTTGAAGTACCCGCTTCAAAAATGAAAAGTGAAATAGCTAGAATATTAAAATCAGAAGGATTTATATCAGATTATAAAATAAAGAAAAATAATATTCAAAATGTACTTGTTTTATCACTTAAATATGTAAACAAGGAACGCGTAATTACTGGATTAAAAAGAATATCTAAACCAGGACTACGCGTATATGTAAAAGCAGAAGAAGTTCCTACTGTTTTAAATGGACTTGGAGTAGCTATTATCTCAACATCTAAAGGTGTTATGACTGATAAAGAAGCTAGAAAAAATTCATTAGGTGGAGAAGTTCTTGCTTATATTTGGTAGAAAGGATGATACTTGATGAGTCGAGTTGGAAATAGAAAAATAATTATACCAACTGATGTAACTGTAACAGTTGATGGAAATAAAGTTACTGTAAAAGGACCAAAAGGTGAACTTTCTACTGTAATCAATGAAAACATTACTGTTAATATAAATGAAAATGAATTAACTTTAACAAGAAAAAATGATGCTTATAAAAAATTCCATGGAACAGCAAATGCAAATATTAATAATATGATTATTGGTGTTACAAAAGGATTTGAGAAAAAATTAGAATCTGTTGGTGTTGGTTATCGTTTTCAATTAAAAGGTGCACAGTTAGTAGTAACTGCTGGATATTCTCATCCTGTTAATGTAGATATTCCTGATGAAATAAAATTAGAGGTTCCTAGTAATACTGAATTATTTGTAAGAGGAGTCGATAAACAATTAGTAGGAGAATTTGCAGCAAATGTTAGAAAAATAAGAAAACCTGAACCATATAAAGGAAAAGGTATTCGTTATACAGACGAACATATTCGTCGTAAAGAAGGAAAGAAAGCTTCTAAATAATTAAGAGTAAAGGAGAGAAGTTATGATCAAAAAAATAGACCGTAATAAAGCGCGTAGTGAAAGACACTTGCGTGTTAGAAATAAAGTAACAGGTTCGTCTTGCGTTCCTAGATTAAATGTGTTTAGATCAAACAGTAATATTTTTGCTCAAATCATTGATGATGAAGCTTCTAAAACTTTAGTAAGTGCGTCTTCAATAGATAAAGAGTTAAAACTTGAAAATGGTGGAAATATTGAAGCTGCAGAAAAAGTAGGAGAATTACTTGCTAAAAGAGCAAAAAAAGCAAAAATATCAAAAGTCGTTTTCGATAGAGGTGGTTACCTTTACCACGGAAGAGTTAAAGCTTTAGCTGAGGCTGCACGCGAAAATGGACTAGAGTTCTAATAGGAGGGTAATGATGGAAAAAGAAATAGAAAATGTTGAAGAAGTTACATCTACTGAAAAAGTAGAAAGAACTGAAAGAAAACCTCGTAAAACAAATGACAGGCGTCAACCAAGACAAAGACAACAAAAACTTTATGAAGAAGAAGTAATTTCTATAGGTCGTGTTACTAAAGTAACAAAAGGAGGCCGTCATTTCCGTTTCTCAGCAGTTGTAGTAGTTGGGGATAAAAAAGGTAAGGTCGGACTTGGTACTGGAAAATCAAATGAAGTTCCAGATGCAATTAAGAAGGCAAGCCAAGCTGCAGCAAAAAATGTAATAAATGTTTCTATAGTTGATGGAACTATTCCTCATGAAGCAATTGGTGTATGCGGAGCTAGTAAAGTAATGTTAAAACCTGCCTATAAAGGTACTGGAGTTAAAGCTGGTGGTCCAGTAAGATCAGTATTAGAGATGGCTGGTGTAAAGGATATTTTATCTAAATCATTAGGTTCAAGTACAAAAGTTAATATGGCATATGCAACACTTGAAGCATTAAAATCACAAAAAACGATAGAAGAGGTAGCTCGTCTTCGTGGAAAATCAGTAGAGGAGATTAGATAGTATGAAACTACACGAATTACGCCCTAGTGAGGGAGCTTTTAAAACAAATAAAAGAGTCGGAAGAGGAGTTGCATCAGGACACGGAAAAACTAGTGGAAAGGGACACAAAGGACAAAATGCCAGAAGTGGTGGAGGAGTAAGACCTGGATTTGAAGGTGGACAATTACCATTATTTAGGCGTTTACCAAAAAGAGGGTTCTCTAACGCTATGTTTAAAGTTCAATATGCTATTATTAATTTAAGTGATTTAGAGAAATTTGAAGATGGAGCAGTAGTTACTCCAGAGTTATTAAAAGAAATGGGAATTTTAAAGAAACAACTATCAGGAGTTAAAGTATTAGGAAATGGAAATTTGACTAAGAAATTAACTGTTAAAGCTAATAAATTCTCACAACAAGCGATAGAAAAAATAGAAGCGATAGGTGGAAAAGCTGAGGTGATTTAATATGTTTGCAGGTGTAAAGCAAATATTTACTTCAAAAAATCGTGATATATTAAAAAGAATATTATTTACCTTAGCTGCCTTATTTGTTTTCAAAATTGGAACAGCAATAATTGTACCAGGAGTTCAAGTAAATGCATCTAAAATGTCATTTCTTGAAATATTAAATGCTATGAGTGGTGGAGCTTTCTCAAATGCATCAATATTCGCACTTGGAGTAACTCCATATATAACAGCGCAAATAGTAATTCAATTATTGTGTGCAGATATTGTTCCTTATCTTGCTGAATTATCAAAGCAAGGTGGCGTTGGTAGAAGAAAATTAAATCAAATAACAAGAGTTGTAGGAATTGCACTAGCATTCTTACAAGGGTATATGTATTCATATGCATATATTGGAAATGGTAGTCCTATGGATTACATGCTTTATTCACTAATTCTTACTGCAGGTACAGCATTGCTTATGTGGATAGCTGATCAAATAACTTTAAAAGGAATTGGAAATGGTATGTCATTAATAATAATGGCAGGTATAATAAGTGTACTACCTAATATGTTTAAAAACTTATGGGTAGAATTATTTGCTTCTGGTTTCGTTGGTATATTAATTTTTGTAGCATTTGTACTAGTGTTTTTAGCAATTATCGTAGGTGTAATATATGTAGAATCTGCAGAAAGAAGAATACCTATACAATATGCGAATAAATCTACAAGCACATTAGGAAAACAAAATTATATTCCATTTAAGTTAAATAGTGCTGGTGTTATGCCTGTAATCTTCGCATCTGCATTACTTTCAATACCACAAATACTATCATCAGTACTAAAAAAAGATGGCTTCACATTGTTTGTACAAAAATATTTAACATATAGAAATGGTGTAGGATTAATTATATATATAGCGTTGATTTTTGTATTTGCTTACTTTTATACATTTATGCAATTGAAACCAAAAGAGATGTCAGATAACTTAAATAAAAACGGTGGATATATTCCAGGTATAAGACCAGGAAAAGAAACTACACAATATGTAAAAAAAGTGTTAAAAAGAATTACAATAGTCGGTGCTGCATTCTTGACAGTACTTGCAATTCTTCCGATAGTATTTGATAAGTTTTCAAATTTGAAAACTTCTATATCAATTAGTGGTACAGGTTTACTAATCGTAGTAGGAGTTGCACTTGAGACTTATAAACAATTAGAAAGTCAATTAGTTAGTAGAACTTATACAAAGGGTAGAAAGGGAAGAAGAAGATGAAAAGTATTATATTAATAGCAGCTCCAGCTGCTGGTAAAGGAACTGAAGCTGCACTTTTAAAAAAAGATTATGGAATGCCACATATTTCAACTGGTGATATGTTAAGAGAAAAAGCAGCAGAAGATTCTGATTTAGGTAGAGATATTAATTACAAAATTAATAATGGTATATTTGTAAGTGATGATTTAATCATAGATATCTTAAAAGAAAGAATTCAAAAAGAAGATTGTGATAATGGCTATATTTTAGATGGATTTCCAAGAAATGTAGAACAAGCTTCTGAATATCAAAAAATGTTAGAAGAATTAAATAAAGATTTAGGCATTGTTATAGTTATAGATATAGATAAAAATATTGCTGCATCAAGAATTGCAGGAAGACTATCTTGTCCTAATTGTAAAGAAGTTTACAATACAAATTCTAAAGAATTAGTACCTAAAAAAGAAGGAATTTGTGATAAATGCGGTGAGAAACTTGTTAAAAGAGCCGATGATAATGAAGAGACATATCTTGATAGATATAATACATATATCGAGAAAACTTCTCCATTAATAGATTATTATGATAAATTAGGTGTTCTTTATCATGTAAATGGAAATTATGGAAAAGATTCAACACATGAGCAAATCAAAAAAATATTAGGTGACTAAGATGATTAATATTAAAACTCCAAGAGAAATTGAATTAATGCGTGTAGCTGGTGAAATAGTTGGTGAAACACATAAGTATTTAATTCCTTATTTAAAACCAGGAATAACTACTAAAAAAATTGATTCACTAGCTCGCGATTATATCATAAAAAAAGGAGCAACTCCTTCTTGTTATCACTACGATGGATATCCTGGCAATATTTGCATATCTATAAATGATGAAGTTGTGCACGGTATTGCTAGTGAAAGAAAACTATGTGACGGTGATATAGTTACTTTAGATATATGTGCTTGCTACAAAGGATATCACGGTGATAGTGCCTGGACATATCCGGTTGGAAATATATCTGATGATAAAAAATATTTACTTGAGCATACTGAAAAATCATTATATGAAGGACTTAGTGTGATAAAGGCTGGAGTTCATATTGGAGATATAGGTGAAGCAGTACAAAAATATGCAGAATCGCATAATTTAGGCGTAGTTAAGGAATTAGTTGGTCATGGTGTTGGAAATCATTTGCACGAAGATCCTGATGTTCCTAATTACGGAAGAAAAAACACTGGTCCCGTATTAAAAGAGGGAATGGTTATTGCTGTTGAACCAATGATTAATTTTGGAACGGCAGATGTTTATTTAATGGATGATGATTGGACAGTGGTTACCGCTGACGGATTACCATCAGCTCACTTTGAACATACAGTATTAATTACCAAAGATGGGTATGAAATATTAACAAAGAGGTGAAATAGTGGCTAAAGATGATGTTATAGAAATGGAAGGAAAAGTATTGGAAGTTTTACCTGGTTATGTTTTTAAGGTAGAACTAGCAAACAAACATGTAATTACGGCACACGTTTCGGGTAAAATGCGAATGAACATGATTCGAATTTTAGCTGGTGATACAGTAATGGTTGA
>CANQFF010000050.1 GCA_947598345.1 uncultured Bacilli bacterium | reverse complement strand
CTTATTTTTCGGTGCGTTCACTTTTTTTTACATCTCTTTATTTCCTTATTTCATCAAATTTTGATTAACAAAGGAATTTATTCTAAGTTAAAGTTTCAAATTGTGAATTATATAATTCGGCATAGAATCCTTTTTTTTCAAGTAATTCCTCATGTGTTCCTTGCTCTATTATATTTCCTTCTTTCATAACTAATATTAAGTCAGCATTTTTAATAGTTGACAATCTATGTGCAATTATAAATGAAGTTTTGCCTTCGGTTAATTTATCCATTGCTTTTTGAACTAACTCTTCAGTTCGTGTATCAACATTTGATGTTGCTTCATCTAAAATTAAGAATGGTGCATCCTCAAGCATTCCACGAGCAATTGTCATAAGTTGTTTTTGACCTTGACTTACTGAATCACTATCATCTATTTGAGAATTAAGTCCTCCAGATAAAGTTCTTATAAAATGATCAACACCAACAACAGAACATGCTTTCATAATTTCTTCATCAGTTACATTTTCTTTATTGAATTTTAAATTCTCTTTAACAGTTCCATCAAAAAGCCATGTATCTTGAAGTACCATAACAAATAAATCATGTATATTTTCTCTAGATAAATCTTTAATAGAAACGCCATCTATTAAAATATCTCCGTCTTTAATATCATAAAATTTCATAAGTAAATTTACCATAGTAGTCTTTCCTGCACCTGTAGGTCCTACTATAGCAATTTTTTCACCTGGCATTGCCTTTGCACTAAAATTATTTATTATAGTTTTATTATCATCATAACCAAATTTAACATTTTTAAATTCTATTTCACCTTTTACTTCAGATCTATCTAAATGTTTAGTTACATTTTCTTTTGGCATTTCAGCTTCATCTAAAAAATCAAATACCCTTTCACCAGCTGCTGCAGTTGATTGAAGTGAAGTCATAGCCTGAGCTATTTGAGAAAGTGGATTAGTAAATAATCTAACATATATAATAAATGCAACTATGACACCAAATGATATTATGTTATTACTAACAAGTAAAGCACCAACTACACATACTGCAACATAACCTAAATTACCTACAAACATCATAATTGGTTGCATCATTCCAGATAAAAATTGACTTTTTCTATTACAATCATATAAATTGTTATTTAATTTATCAAATTCTTCATTAGCACTTATTTCACCATTATAAGCTTTTACAACATTATGTCCTGAATAAATTTCTTCTATATGTCCATTTAAATTACCTAATTCAATTTGTCTTCTTATAAAGTATTTTTGAGATTTACCTAATATTATAGCCATTACACTAAATCCAAGTAAACTCGCTACTATTGCAGTTATAGCCATAATCCAATTAGTTATAAACATCATAATTATTGAACCTATAAATAGCGTTATACTTGTTACAAGAGAAACTAAACTTTGATTCATATTTTGTGCGATAGTATCGACATCATTCGTAACTCTTGAAAGTACATCACCTGTTTCATGACTATCAAAATATTTAAGTGGTAATTTATTTATTTTGTGACTTATCTTACCCCTTAAAGTTTTAGCGAAATTATTAGAAACACTAGTCATAGTTAGAGATTGTATATAATTAAATATTGCACTTATAACATAAATAGCCGCAAGTAATATAGAAAGTGAATATACCCTACTCATATCTATTTTGGGTTTAATAAATTCATATACACTCTTAGGAAGTGAATCAAATTCACTTAGTAATTTATCTGAATCTGATTCATTTTGAATATTTTTTAAAAATTCAGAAAATTTCATTTTATCTTCGTTGCTTATTTCCTTATTATCCATAACATTTTTAATATTATCTTCAGTTAAATTAGGTTGTATACCCATCGTAATTGTATCAGCTAAATCCGATAATTTATTGGGTCCAACGAGTGCGAGTATTGCACTTACCATTGCAAGAATTAAGGCAAAAATCATAAGAAAATGCCACTCTTTTAAATTTGAAAATAATCTTTTCATAGAACCTTTAAAATCGCGAGATTTTGAAGGAATACCTTTACCAGGTCTAATCATTCTAGGCATGTTCTAATTCCTCCTTTGAAAGTTGTGATAGAGCAATCTCTTTATAAACTTCACAATTTTTCAATAGTTCTTTATGTGTACCTACGCCAACACATTCACCTTTATCTAACACAACAATTTTATCAGCGCTTATAATAGTACCTATTCTTTGAGCAACAATCAAACTCGTTGCATCTTTTGTATACTTCTTTAATTCTTTTCTTAAAATTGCATCTGTCTTATAATCAAGAGCTGAGAAAGAATCATCAAAAATATATATTTCTGGATTTCTTGCAATAGCACGAGCGATAGCAAGTCTTTGTTTTTGACCACCAGATATATTAGTACCTCCTCGAGCTACATGTGATTCATACTTTTTATCCATTTTTTCTACAAATTCTTTTCCCTGAGCAACTTCAATTGCCTTTTTAACTTTACTTAAATTTGGCTTTTCACTACCATTATAACCATAAGATACATTATCAAAAACAGTACCAGTAAACATTACTGCTTTTTGAGGTACATAACCTATTTTATTATGAAGATCTGTTAATTTATAATCTTTAACATTAACTCCATCTACAAATACTTCACCATCTGTAACATCATAAAACCTTGGAACAAGATTTATTAAAGTACTTTTACCACTACCAGTTGAACCTATAAATGCAACTGTTTCGCCTTTATTTGCTTTAAAAGATATATTTTTAAGTAAATATTCATCGGCATCTGGATATTTAAAAGATACATTTTTAAATTCTACAGTACCTACTTCATTTAAACTTGTAACATCCAAATTACCATCTACAATACTTGATTTTTGATCTAAAACTTCATTTATACGGCGAGCTGATACTTGGGCTCTTGGCCATATCATAAATATCATAGCAAGCATCAAAAATGACATTATTACTTGCATTCCATAACTTGTAAATACTATCATATTACTAAATAAATTTATTTTATCTGTCATATTTGCAGATTGTATCAAAAAAGCACCAATAAAATATATTCCGAGTGTCAAAAAGTGCATAACTATATTCATAATCGGTTGCATTATAGCAAAACATTTTTGGTTAAACATTTGTGTTTTAGTTAATGTATTGTTAACTTCTTCAAATCTATTTTCTTCGAATTTTTCTGCATTAAATGCCCTTATTACCCTAATACCTGTCAAATTCTCACGAGTAACTCCGTTTACCTTATCAGTTAATTTTTGAACTTTAGTAAATCTTGGTAAAACTATTATCATAAGAGTTGTTACAGTAGTTAAAAGAATTATAACTCCTGCTCCTGTAAGCATGCTCCACTCTAAATTTTTATTAAGTATTTTCGTAACAGCCCAAATAGCCATAATAGGCGCTCTTATAATTAATTGAAGTCCCATAGCAATAAACATTTCTATTTGAGTAACATCATTAGTTGTTCTAGTAATTAAACTACTAGTTTGAAATTTTTTTATTTCAGCCATAGAAAATTTTTCTACTTTTCTAAATATTCTACTTCTTAAATTAAGTGAAAAATCAGCTGCTATTTTAGATGCAAAATAACCAACTATAATAGCAGACACTAAACTAGCAAGTGCACATAACATCATGTATCCACCTTGAACTAATATATCACTTATATTATTTGCAGTAGTTTGAACTAATTTAGTTATATTACTCATATAATCTGGTAATTTTAATTCCAACCAAACTTGAAAAATTATAAGTAAAAAACATATCAATAAAAAAAGAATATCTTTCTTAGTTAACTTTTTTAATATTTTAAACATTTCATCACCTCTAATAATATATACAATTAAATCAGTTTTGATTATAATTTTTTAAATGTGTACATTAAATATATTACAATGGTTTTAGTTTGTCAATAAATTTCAAATAAATTTCACAAATATTAAAAGAAAAAGACAAAAGTCTTTTTACTTTAATTTTTCTATAACTATAGTAACAATGGGATTTGCAAAAAAAGAATCAGTTGTTAAATTATTAGAATTTGGGCTAACTAAATGTATTGTATCTTGTGCAGTATTTATTAACTCAAATACATCATTATCTAAAACAGTAGTGACAATTCCGTGAGCATTAATCCTAACAACAGGTTCTTGATAATCCCAAGTACATCCCCCAACATAAATTGTTGTTTCACCAACTTTTCTTAAACCAACACCTATAACATCGTTTTTTCCAGGATATATAGTAGAACTAGATGAATAAACTTGTACCATAAAATCTACCTTGTAAACTCCACCTTTTTTAAAAATGATTGTATTATCACTTAAAGTAAAATCATTATTCATATCATATATTTTTGTATCTATTGGTATTCTAGCATTAGACTCGACAGCAATTCCATAAGCATCTAATTCATCATTAGCAGTCATAAAAAATGCAGAAGGTACTTCTAATGGTCCTGGATCTCCTTTTGGGCCAGGCATTCCAGGATATCCCATATCTCCTGGGAGCCCTTGTGGTCCTCTTTCACCAGTATCTCCTTTTGGACCGGGATCACCCTTTGGACCTGCTGGACCCGGTTCACCAATATCGCCTTTTTCTCCCTTTAGACCTTGCGGTCCTCTTTCACCTTTTATTCCTTGTACACCCTGAGGGCCTACAGGTCCTTGTAATCCCTGCTCTCCTTGTAATCCAGTTTCACCTTTTATTCCTTGTTCACCTCTAGGACCTTGTATTCCTGGTGGGCCTTGCTCACCTTTTGGACCTCTTTCACCTGGATCCCCCTTAGGTCCCATCGGTCCTACCTCACCTTGTTCACCCTTTGGTCCCCTTATTTCACCTACATTATTCCAACTACCAGAATCTTCACTCCACACATACAAATCTGAACCAACTAAATATGACTGTCCAGGTTTACCTTGTGGAAATGCCCTTTGCAATTCACCAACATTTTCAAATGAACCTAATATAGTAACACTTGTACCTGGAGTTCCTTGAGGACCCATTGGACCTCTTTCGCCGGGATCACCTTTTGGACCCACTTCACCTTTTTCACCTTTTGGTCCTTCGATACCAGGTGGACCTTGCATTCCTTGTACTCCCATTTCACCTTGAGGTCCCATTTCCCCCTGTGGACCTGGTATACCTTGAGGTCCTACTTCTCCAGAAACACCTTGAATGCCTTGAGGCCCTATCTCACCTTGAGGTCCAATTGGTCCAATTTCACCTTTTGGGCCTTTAATTGTACCTACATCTAACCAACCATCAACAGTCCACACAAATAAATTATCACCGATTATATAACCTTGACCAAAATTACCAGTAGGATATATTTTTTCTAGTTCTTCTATAGTTTCGAAACTTCCTAAAATATTTAATGCAGGGCCTGCTGGTCCTGTGGGACCTGTAGGGCCAATAATCGCTCCCATGCACTGTGGCTTATATTTCTTGTCATTTTCTATTTTTTCTAATGCTTTTTTATATAAATCCATAAAATCACCTAATTAACTATATTCTACTAAATTAATATTATAAATAAAAAGCACTAATAAGTGCTTAATTTGGTTTTAATTATTTATTCAATATTGCATCTATTGGTTTCATTTTAGATATCTTAATTATTGGTATAATACTTGATATTATTGTTACTATAAACACAACTAAATATATTAATACAAACTGTCTTATATTAAGTATAAAAGGTGTTAGAATCAAATTTGTACCTGACATAATTACATTATTTAGTAAATTAGTTACTAAAACAAGTAATATTGATGCAATAGTAGCTGATATAAATGACATTACAATACCTTCCCACAAGAATATCTTAACAATATCAACACTTCGTGCTCCAAGAGCTCTTAAAACCCCTATCTCTTTTTTACGATAGTGAATACTTGTCATAATAAAGTTACCTATTAAGAATACTGTAAATATAAATAATACTAAACTTACATAGAATGCTATATTTTTTAATATATCTATAGTCCTTACAAGCATTGTAACTTCCTCGCTATAAGGTGAGACTGATTGTATTTCACTATTATAAGGGAAAGTAGTTAACATATATTTAAAGTCTTCATAATCAGACATTGATACAAGATAACCTGTTTTTTGTACTACCTCAATTTTATATTCACCAACTAAATCATTAGATAAATAATAATTTCTACTTTGAGTATCACTAAAGCCTGTAATACCAACAATGTTTAAATCTTTATAATCGTTAACGACTTCATCAATTCTATTTTTAACCGTTAAATTTACTTTTTTACCAATTACATCTAAATCTTTTATGTAATTAACAAAGTATCTTTTCTCTAGTGTTTCTATATCTACATTTGGATTATTTGAAATATACTTTTCTAATCCTTTTTCATAGTCTTGTCGAGAATCTCGCATCAATTGATATATATTTATAATGACATCATTTTTATTTAACTTTTTAGTCTTTACCCACTTAGTCCCATCATAATACTCTAATTCATTTTGAAGTATTGCTGGTGCTATATAATAACCATCACTTGATAGATCAAGATTATCACTATCTAAATCAAAGAAAACAGTATTTTCATCTAGCTCTTCTATATTAGCAACATCTAGTTTTTCTATAAATTCATTAGTTACATAGACATTATTATATAAATTTTTTTCTTTTAAAATAAGTTCATCAAGTAAATCATATTGCTCATCAGTCATAGCACCATAATCATATTCTCTATTTTTTAATGAATTATATTTAGATAAATCATAATCTATTATTCCAACTATTTTTACTTTACCTTTACTTCCAAAATA
>CANQFF010000049.1 GCA_947598345.1 uncultured Bacilli bacterium | reverse complement strand
CAATTAGAAATAGATGATATAGAAAAAAATTATGACAAATCACAAGATAAAAATAGACTTTTTAACAATAGATATCATTTAAATAATGCAAAAAATGAACTTAGATTGGTCAGTGAACTAAGTAGTGTATATCATGAGTTATGGCATTTTGATGGTACATCATATGAATTACCAGAAGAAATACAAAAAGGTATATATCAAATATGTTCTAAATTACCTGAAGAACATATATCGAAAATGGAAAGCATTATAAATGATTGTATGAGACCATATAACAGTGATAAAAAGAAAAAGGTCGAAAAATGTGAGAAAGAAATTCAAACGATTTTAAAAAAATTACATTGGGAAAACCACCATATTATAAGAAATTTAAGCGAAACTGATACTTTAGGACATGCAATTGGTACAATATCCTTTATGAAAGAAAGACAACTTGATTCTAAATTATTTTTCATCTATAGCCATAGGGTAGAAGAGTTAAGAGAAAAAAATAATAGCGGTTTAGGGCAATTATCAGGTCAAGATAGATTATTAAGTAGAATTGAAGAATTAATTACTGTCGGAAAAATAAAGAAAGATAAAAATAATGAATCAATTATTAAAAATTTTTCTACTATCAAAGAAGCATATAATAGGAAAAAGGAATTAGAAGATTTAAGAAATGTATTTTGGAGTATTATACCAGATCTACAAAACGAAGATAAAATTGACTTCACACCATTAATTAAATATTTAGAAAAAATTCGAAATAATACTGAAATTGAAATAAAAAAATGTGAAGCATATCTTAGTAAATTTAATTTTGATATTATAGAACAAGAAGTAAAACAAATTGATGAAGAAGAGAAAAAAGAAAAACAAGAAAAAGATAGGGAACAAATTTATATAAATCTATCTTATGATTTAGAAAAAACTTTACAAGAAAATCCTAATGATTTAGATAGAATAAATGAGATAAAAGAACAGTTAAGAATTGCTGCAAATGGTTTAGATTATATTAAAATAATGGATTTAAAAAAACAAGGTGAAGAAAAATATCATAGAGAAGAACAGAAAAGAAAAGAAGAAGTTGAAAGTGCGAAAGCAAAAATACAGGCAAGAGATGATGCCTATAATTACGCTATGAGAAACTTAAGACAAGCTGCAATAGATGAACTTGAAAGGAATAATTCATTTGATACTTATGAATATAGAAATGGTGATATTAGAAGTTCTATGACACCTGAAAAAAGGGAAGCAATGATTCAAAGTAAAATCGAAGAAATGAAAAGAATCGCTAATATGACACCAGAACAAAGAGGACTTGAAGATTTGAAAAGATCAGGTGTTGTTCCATCTAGCGCAACTTTAGATAGTCTAACATATCAACAAAGGCAAGATTTAAATTTAGGATATCGAGATGAAACTTATGGATATGTTGGATTAGTAAGACGAAGCATGGAAGAAATTAGTGAAGTTGCAAACACAATATATAAAGATTATATATTATATTTAGCAGGAGAAAAAGATAAAGAGCATGCTTTAAAATTTAGTGAATTTGCTAAGAATAAAGGATACAATATGAATGAGGATATGTTTGATGAAGATGTTAAAGGAGTTACTAGGTAATGAATGAAATAGAACAAAAAAGAAATCAGATAAATTTAGAACTTAGAAGCTTATTAACTATAATAGATATGATAGATGGTAAATCAAAAAATTATCAGGATTATAAAGAAAATTCTATGAGTGAAAATGAATTTTTAAATCAACAATTAGAATTGGTACAAGAAGCAAAAAGTAGACTATTAAACATATTTAAAAGTTAGATAGAACTGCAATTAATAAAATTGAAGTGGAAATAATCCACTTTTTTACTGCATATAAGAGTTATAGAAATAAATATAAAATTTTATATGGTTTGTATTAGATTTAATATAATTTATAAAAAAGTTTAGAAAAAGGTCAAAAAATGGATTGACAATTTTAAAAAAACTAGTAAAATATCGATTAAATTATTTGGAGATGAAAAATAGTGAGTAATAATTTAATTAAAATTATAATGTGCTTTGTAATTAAAATGTGTGTGTTGTGTCACATTAAATCTTTTACTGACATATTTTGTTTGTGCTCATCTTTTTATTAAATATTTAGAAATCTCCTGATGAAGAACTAGGGAATAAAATTTATACAGAGATTAAAGCAGTATAAAAAAGGCGACACGACTGATATAATTTAGATGTTGAGACATTAATTATATCATTTAACATATACAAAGTGTATGCCAAATATCATGTCATATTTATACCAAAATATAAAAGAATAATGATATATCATAAATTAAGAAAAATAATAGAAAAATTATATAAGTATAAAAGGATGCCTTATAGCAGACTTGTTCACTTACTTATAATGATATCACAAAAGATGAATGTATCGAGTTTTATGGTATATCTAAAAGGAAATGTATAGAAATTTGTACAAGAAGAATTAGAACCGATAAGAACTAGAAGGAAGGAATTTGAAAAATATATCCCAGAAGTGTATAAGATTCTAAGAGAAGGTAGTGAAAAAGCTAGAATGTTTGCTGCTAAAAAGATTGAGGAAGTTAAATCTACAATGAAAATAAATTATTTTAATGACTATAATTTAATAAATAATCAAGTTGAAAAATATTCTGCTGATTCTAAAAAAATTAAATAATTATTAATTTAATTTAATTTAATTAATTTATCACAGTCTCTTATTTTGAGAATATCCTTAGGAAGTTTGTTTAAAATTTCTTTTGGTAAATTTTCAAAATGAGGGACTATTATTTTATTTGCATAGTCAAAACCATTATCTAAAATTTTTAATTTTTCTGTAGATGTATCAATATATTCTTTATTAAAAATCATTGCCCCAGCAGATTGTCCAATAATTATCCCACCTTTATTAATAAATTCTTGTATATCATTAAATTTATTTGCTTTATTTATAGAATCTATTAAATATTTTGGTTCTCCACCTGAAAAATATAAAGCATCATAGTCATTAACATTTAGATCCTGAATTTCTAAATCGATAATATAGACTTCAATATCGTTAATTTCTAATTCTTTTTTAATATTTAAAGAACTACTTCTACTTTGATTATAAAGTCTTGCATTTGGAATAATTGCCACTTTTTTATTCTTTAATAAATTAATTATTTCATCATAACAATTCATATATTCTTTATGTCTTGTATCTACTCCATACGAAGTTAAATATATATTCATAAATATCCTCCTCATAGATTACCTGTAATATATCACAAATAAATAAAAAAATAAATAAGTTAAATGTATAAAATATGGTACTATTTAATTGACGGCTTACTAAGATAAATAATGGGAATATCTAAAATTTTAAATTAACTGCAAAATTAATTTATATAATTTTAACTATTTTAGACAAAATAGCAATCATTACGCTATTTGTTGTTTATTTAATTAATAATTAAAAATACTTATTGTTAAATAACTAAAATGATAGTATAATATCAAAGAACGAAGAAGGTGTAAAAATGTATGAAGTTATAGTAGTAGGAGGAGGACATGCTGGGTGTGAAGCTAGTTTAGCATGTTCCAGAAAAGGGCATAAAACTTTACTCATAACAGGTAATATAAAAAATATAGCAGATATGCCATGTAATCCATCTATTGGAGGAAGTGCTAAAGGAATAGTTGTAAGAGAAATAGATGCACTTGGTGGAGAAATGGGAAGAAATGCCGACAAAAGTTTACTTCAAATAAAAATGCTAAATAGTACGAAAGGGCCTGCAGTACGAGCTTTAAGAGCTCAAGCAGATAAAATAACTTATCCTAAAAATATGCTTAATACATTAAATAATACACCTAATCTTGAAATAAAAGAAGCAATAGTGGAAGATTTAATAGTAGAAGATAATAAAGTAAAAGGAATAAGATTAGAAGATAATACTGAGATATTTAGCAAGACGGTGATACTTACAACAGGAACATACTTAAAAGCAGATATATTGGTAGGTGATACTAGAACCAGACAAGGTCCTCACGGAGAAAAACCAAGTAATCATCTAAGTGATAAGTTAAGAGAATATGGTTTTAATATTATAAGACTTAAGACTGGTACTCCACAGAGAATAGAAAAAAGTTCAATAGATTTTTCTAAAACCAAGGTGGAATTAGGTGACGATAAGTATTGGACTTTTAGTTTCGATAATGAAATATATTACGATAAAGATAAACAAATACCTTGTCATTTAATATATACTACCCAAAAGACTCATCAAATAATAAGAGATAATTTAAATAAATCAAGTATGTATGGAGGACTTTCTGATATTAAGGGTGTAGGTCCAAGGTACTGTCCATCAATAGAAGATAAGGTAGTTAGATTTGCAGATAAAGAAAGACACCAATTATTTTTGGAACCAGAAAGTATATATTATGATGATATATATATACAAGGATTTTCAACAAGTATGCCAAGGGATATACAAGATAGCATGGTACATTCATTACCTGGACTTGAACATGCAAAGATAAACAAATATGCATATGCAATAGAGTATGATGCTATAGATTCAAAACAGTTAAAACAGTCTCTTGAAACAAAAATTATATCAAATTTGTATACTGCTGGACAAATAAACGGAACAAGTGGATATGAGGAAGCAGCATGTCAAGGATTGATGGCGGGTATTAATGCATCACTTAAATTAGAAGGAAAAGAACCTTTAATTTTAAAAAGAAATGAGGCATATATAGGAGTATTAATTGACGATTTAGTTACAAAAGGAGTAATAGATCCATATAGATTATTAACTTCTAGAGCTGAATATAGATTACTTTTAAGACACGATAATGCAGATACTCGTTTAAGGAAATATGGATATGAAATAGGTTTAGTACCTAAAGAAAAATATGATAAATTTTTAAATAAAATGGAAGAAATAGATACATTAACGCAATTTTTAAAAAATAAAAAACTTACTCCCAAAAAAGAAATAAATGAAAAATTTTTAAATTTAGGTCTTCCAGAGTTAAATGATTCCATAACACTATATAATTTAATAAAAAGACCAGAAGTAAAGATAAATCAATTAACTAGCTTTTTCAATAAAGAATATTCAGATGAAGTTATGGAACAAGTAGAAATAAATATAAAATATGAAGGATATATAAAAAAAGCTATTGAAGAAGCACAAAAAATGGTTGATTTAGACAATAAAAAAATACCAGAAGATATTGATTATGATAAAATACATAATTTAGCAAGTGAAGCTAAGCAAAAATTGAAACAAATAAAACCTACATCAATCGGACAAGCTTTAAGAATAAGCGGAGTAAATCCAGCTGATATATCACTTATAATGGTATATATAAAGAAGGAATATTTTTATGATTCAAAATGAGTTTATAAAAGAAGTAAATTTACTAGGTATAGAAGTAACAGATGAAATGATAAAAAAATTAGAAAAATATTATGAATTATTGATAGAATACAATAAAGTTATGAATTTAACTAATATAACGGAAAAAAGTCAAGTATATTTGAAACATTTTTATGATTCACTTACATTAAATAAAATTATTGATTTAAAAGAAGTAAATAGTTTATGTGATTTAGGAAGTGGAGCTGGCTTTCCAGGAATAGTCTTGAAAATATTTTTTCCAAATATTAAGATAACTTTGATAGATTCATTAAATAAAAGAATTAATTTTTTAAATGAGGTTATTACTAAATTAAATTTAAAAGATATAGAAGCTATACATATCAGGATTGAAGATTATGCGAAGGAAAGTTGTAAGAAATATGATGTAGTTACAGCTAGGGCAGTTGCTCCATTAAATATACTTTTAGAATTAGGAATAAATATTGTAGATGTTGGTAAATATTTTATAGCTATGAAAGGTAATATTGATTCTGAACCAGATTTCAGTAATGCACTAAAAAAATTGAATTGCAAATTAGAGAAAATAATTCAATTTAAACTTCCAATTGAAAATAGTAATAGAAGTCTTATAAAGATTAAAAAAGAAGGCATTACTCAAAAATTATTTCCCAGGAAATATAGTGAAATCAAGAAAAATCCTTTATAGCTTTTTTATTTCCCAAAATATTTCCCAAAATATTTCCCAAACTATTGCATTATTTCCCAAAATGTTGTAAAATTACATTGAGAGTAAAAGGAGGTATGCTATGAACGATAATTCATCTAGAGTAATGGAAATAGACATAAACGAAATACTGCCTAACAGATTTCAACCTAGAATACAGTTCGATGAAGATGAAATACTTGAATTATCAGATTCAATTAAAGAGCATGGCGTTATTCAACCAATTGTGGTTAGGACGATTGGTGATAAGTACGAAATAATTGCTGGTGAAAGAAGATATAAAGCAAGCGTACTCGCAGGGAAAGATACAGTACCAGTAATAGTAAAAAATTTGAATGATAAAGATAGTGCTGAAATAGCTTTAATTGAAAACATTCAAAGAAAAAACCTTACTCCTATAGAAGAGGCTTTGTCTTACAAAAAAATATTGGATATGGGGTATATTACTCAGGATGAATTAGGTTCTAAACTTGGTAAAAGTCAGTCTTCTATAGCAAATAAAATAAGGCTTTTAAATTTATCTGATGAAGTTCAAGAAGCATTGTTAGAAAATAAAATATCAGAGCGACATGCTAGGTCATTGCTTAAATTAGATAAACAAGATTTACAAAATAAAGTGTTAGATAGAATAATATCCGAACGATTAACTGTTAGAAGAACAGATGAAGAAATAGAAAAAATAAAAGAATCAGATAATGCATCAGATACTTCTGATGACTCACAAAAATTAATTGAAAGAGGGGAATTTATAATGAATAATAATATTAATGAAATGCCTAATACACAACCAACTGGAACTAGTTTTGACATATTTGGAACATATCCAGCACCAATGCCAGTTCCACCAGTAGAACCAGCACCAGCAGTGCCACCAATGCCAGTTCCACCAGTAGAGCCAGCACCAGCAGTAGCACCAATGCCAGTTCCACCAGTAGAGCCAGCACCAGCAGTAG
>CANQFF010000048.1 GCA_947598345.1 uncultured Bacilli bacterium | reverse complement strand
TTAAACTATGGCTAGCAAATTTAGGAAGTGAAAGAATTGACGAAGTATTTGATCCTGAAATTGCAGTTAATAGAGCGATAGAATATTATCGTAAAAAAGGATATAATGATGGATGGATAAAAGCAAGGTTAAATGGTATTGTAGATCGATTTAAGCTTACCGATATATGGAAAGAAGGAGGAATTACTAAACCATTAGAATATGCTCTTTTAACTAACGAAATATATAAAGGCTGGTCAAATATGACTGCGTCTGAATATAAAAAATTAAAAGGTCTTCGAAAAGAATCATTGAGAGATAATATGACTGACATTGAAGTTGCTCTAACAAACATTGGTGAAATAGCAACGAAGGATATTGCGAGAGAAGAACATCCAAAAGGATTAAAAGAAAATCTAAATGTAGCAAAGCGCGGTGGAGGAGTTGCCAAAGGAGCAAAGGATTTATACGAAAAAGAAACTAAAAAATCAGCTATATCTAAAAGCAACAGTTTAAATTATAAATATATAGATAACGAAAAATTAATTGAGGAAAAAGTAGGTGATAGAGATGAATAACGAAAACAAAGCAAACATCAACTGGTATCCAGGCCACATGGCTAAGACGAAAAGATTAATAAGTGAGAATATAAATTTTATAGATGTTGTATATGAATTGGTAGATGCAAGAATGCCTTCATCTTCAAAAATAAAAGATATAGATTCAATTTTAAAAAATAAAAAAAGAATACTTGTTATGACTAAGTTTGATTTATGCGATTTGAAGGAAACAAGTAAATGGATGAAATACTATGAAAGTTTAGGATATACAGTTGTTGGATTAAACTTGGAAAAGAATACCAATTTAAATAATTTAATAGAGTTAACTAATAAATTAATGATTGAAGAAAATAAAAAAAGAATTGAAAAAGGTATGATTAAAAGAAAAACTAGGGTATTAGTTATAGGAATACCCAATGTAGGTAAAAGTACTTTAATAAATAGATTAGTTGGTAAAAAGGTAGCTAATGTTGGAAATAAACCTGGTGTTACTAAAAATTTAAATTGGATTAGAATAAATAATGATATAGAACTTTTAGATACACCTGGTATATTGTGGCCTAAAATTGATAATGAGAATTCCTTAAATTTAGCAAGTTTAACAGCTATAAAAGAAGAGATACTTCCAATTGATAAAGTAGTTATATATATTTTAAATACATTAGATAAATATTATAATTCTATTTTAAAAGAAAGATATGGAGTAGATAGCATTGATAATGATAATATAGAGGAAACATTAGATACTATAGGTAAAAAAAGAGGATGCATTACTCGTGGAGGTATAGTTGATTATGATAAAGTTTATAGTGTAGTTATGAATGATATAAAAAATGGTATTATTAAAGGTATTACATTTGATAGATATGATAAATAAGTAGATGGTAGGGTGTAGAAATGAATAAAAATATGCTAGTTTTAGCTTATTTAGGTGACGCTATATACGAAACATATATACGAAAATATTTAATAGATACTGGTATAGTAAAAGTTAATAAATTACAAAGTGAATCCATTAAATATGTAAGTGCAAAATCACAAGCAGAATTTTTAAAAACTATGATAGAAAATAATTATTTAAAAGAAGATGAATTAAAAATAGTTATTACTGCAAGAAATCATAAAAATAATCATAAACCAAAAAATTGTGATATTATCACATATAAATATGCAACTGGTTTAGAAGCTTTAATAGGATATTTATATTATAATGATGATTTTAAAAGAATTGATGAAATAATGTCGTTGGTAGTAAAATTAAAAAATGAAAGTCAAGTATAAATATAATGTTAAGAATAAGTTTATGAAGTAAAAAAAATGCCAGTGATGGCATTTAGGTCAAAATTTATTGACTTTTTTATTTAATTTTTTGAATACTATTTATTTTAGCGTCTAACAAATTTTTAACATTAGATTCTTCTGCTTTTTCAATGCTAAGGGAATAATCTTCGTATTCAACAAACTCCTGTGAATAATATATTACAAGATTGTTACTATCATATACAGGTTTTGTTTTATATATTGCTTCTTTTATGTAGTAATAATTAGAATCTTTTGTTATTTCAACAATATTATCTATGTTATTATAAATGTGTTCTTCTATAGTTGAATCTCTTTCTATAAGATCAACTTTTATATTGTTATTTTCACTTGAACATGCACTAAGACCAGTTATTGCAATAGATCCTGCAAGTGTAAAAGACGCGATTTTCTTTGTTAATGGATATATTTTAAATTTATTAATTTTTTTGGTCATACTAAATTCCCCCTTGACGAGTTATATGCTACCATAACATAAAAGATTTGTCAAATTATTTAAATACACCCTTTATTATTTAAAAAATAGATGTTATACTATTAATACAATGGAGGTGTTATTATGTATGTATATGGTAAAAATGTAGCTAAAGAATATTTAAAAAGTAATAAAAAAATAAATGAAGTATTTATACAAAATAATTTTAGTGATAATGATATATTAGAAAAATTAAAGAATATTAAAACTAAAAAATTATCAAAGATAGATATGGATAAAAAGGTTAATGGTTTGCACCAAGGAATAATATTAGATGTTGATGACTATAAATATGCCTCTTTAGAAGATATCATGACAGGTGATGATAGTTTAATTGTTATGTTGGACCATATAGAAGATCCACACAATTTTGGTGCAATAATAAGGTCATCAGAAGCTGCTGGTGTTGATGGAATAATAATACCTAGTGATAGAGGTGCCCTTGTAAATTCAACAGTTATGAAAACTAGTGTAGGTACTGCAGAAAAAATGAAGATTGTTAAGGTTACGAACTTAAATAATACTATTAAATTATTAAAAAATAATGGATATTGGATTTATGGTACAGATATGAATGGTGAAGATTATTCAAAACTAGATTATAGAGGTAAAGTATGTATAATATGTGGAAATGAAGGGGTTGGAATGTCAAAGTTAGTTAAAGAAAATTGCGATTTTATAGCTAGTATTCCTATGAAAGGTGAAGTCAATAGTTTAAATGCATCTGTTGCTACTGCAATTATAGTGTTTGAGGCTTTGAAACAAAGGGGAAAAAATGGAGTATAAAGATTTCAACGATTATGAACTTTTAAATTTAATAGCTGAAGGTAGTGAAGAAGCTAATAATATAATAATAAAAAAATACGAACCATTAATAAATAAAATTGCAACGAAAATGTTACCACTTTGCAAAAGCAATGGACTTGAAAAAAATGATTTGATACAAGAGGGAATGATAGGTTTAAATCATGCTATTGAAAGATATCAAGAAATGCAAGATACTTTATTTTACACATATGCTAAAAAATGTATTGAAAGAAAAATAATTAGTGTGGTTATAGGAGCAAATAGAAATAAAAATAAAATATTAAACGAATCTATATCTTATGATGACGAAGAAAATTTAATATTAAAGGTTATTAAAGATTCAACACCTAATCCAGAAGAAAGAATTATTGATATAGAAATTGAAGAATCATTATTAAATAAAATAAAAAAAACTTTGACTGATTTAGAGGAGCAAGTTTTTATACTTTTAATAGATGGTTTTAAGTATAAAGAGATAGCAGATATACTCGGAAAAGATGAAAAATCTGTTGATAATACCATACAAAGAATAAGAAATAAAATAAAAAAAGTTATAAATAAATAAGATGGTTATTTAAAATTTAATCCATCTTTTCCTTTTTCTTTATATATATTTACCCACCTTCTTACGGTTGATGGGTATGTATTATAATATCTTGCGGCTGGTTTATTTCCGTACTTTAAAGCATATGTAACCATGTCTAATAATATTTTTTCTTTTTCTTTTTTACATTTGTTAACATATAAGTCCTTTTCATCAACATTATAAAGCTTAAATTCTGTAGACATAAATCCCACCACTTTAATATTTTAACATTCTTGTACCTTAAAATATGCAAAGTACTAGATTTACATTTATTTGTATAAATAGTATAATTATATAGGTGAGGTTATTATGAATATTGAAGATATTGTTGTAAAAAGGGAATTGAAGATAATTTTTATGGGAACACCAGATTTTAGTGTACCCATACTAGAATCTTTAATAAAAAACTATAAAGTAAAAGCTGTTGTAACACAACCAGATAAACAAGTTGGTAGATCTGGTAAATTTGCTCATCCACCAGTTAAAATGGTTGCTGAAAAAAATAATATATTAGTTATACAATTAAGTAAAATTAAGGAGCAATATCAAGAAATAATAGATTTAGAACCGGATTTAATAGTTACTTGTGCATATGGACAAATACTTCCAGAGGAATTGCTTAATTATCCAAAGTATGGTTGTATAAATGTACATGCTTCATTACTTCCGAAATTGAGAGGTGGAGCTCCAATACATAGAGCGATTATTGATGGATATACAAAAACAGGAGTAACTATTATGTATATGGCAAAAGGTATGGATGATGGTGATATTATAGAGCAAAGAGAAATAGAAATATCTGATGAAGATACAGCTAGTACACTTCATGATAAGTTAAGTAAATTGGGTAGTGAACTACTTATTGAAACTTTACCAAGTATATTAAATGGTACAAATAAAAGGATTCCTCAAAATCCTTCAGATGTAACATTTGCACCTATAATAAAACCAGTTGATGAAAAGATAGATTTTAATAAAACTACTAAAGAAATATATAATAAAGTAAGAGGATTAAATAGTTTTCCAGGGGCATATTTTATTTTAAATGGAAAACGAATAAAAGTATGGGAATCTGAAATAAGTGATGATTATTTCCCACAAAATATAAATGGTGAAATAGTAAAATTATATAAAAATGGGATTGGTATAAAAACAAGTAATGGTGTTATTATTTTTAAGTGTTTACAACCAGAAGGTAAATCGAAAATGAGTTCAAGGGATTTTTTAAATGGTACTAAAAATTCTATTTTAGGTGAAATTGCTCGATGAAACAGTTGTTAAATGATTTAAAGAATCCTAAAAAAAAATCAATAGCGTTATTGATTATTTATGCAATATTTTTTGCTTTTGTAGCGTTACTTACGCGTACTAGTATTGCAAATACACCAGCTGTATCTTCTAAAGAAAAGAGTATAAACAGTTATGAATATAACTACATTATAAATGATAATGAAAATATTAAGGAAGTTAATGGAAAATATAGTAATAATTCAGATAATTTTATATATAATGGATTAAACTATTATAAAGATAAAAGTGGAATATATCTCGATAATAATTTTGTAGAAATAGATTTTGATGTAGATTTATATAAATATGATAAAATGGAAAAACTTATACAAAATAGTGAATTTGTAGAAAAAACAACATATAAAGATGGTAGAGAAAAAACTATATATAGTATAAGTATAGATAAGTATTTTGATTTTATGCAACAAATAAATTCGTGTGATACAAAAGATTGCAGTTTAATAAACGCTAATATAACAGTAGACAAATTAGAATATATAAATAGTATTTTAATAGATTTAAGTAATTATTATGATTATCAATATTTAATAAATATAAAATATTTTAATATAAATACCGATTAAGGTATTTATTTGTTTTCTAGTATTCTATTTAATACTGTTAAAGCTATATTTAATGTTTTGTTATTTATATCGTATTTTGGATTGTATTCTACTAAATCAAAGGATTTAATACTACTAATATTTTCTTTTAATATATCAACAATTTTATATGCAGTTTTTAAATTAATTCCATCTTCTTCTTTAACAGAAACACCAGGTGCAAAGGAAGCATCTATTACATCTAAATCATAACTTATATGCATTCCATCTGTATTATTACAAGCTATATCTATAGCTTTATTCATAACATATTCTATCCCTAATTTTTTAATATCTTCGTTATCAAATACAGTTACTCCCATTTCTTTAATATTATTTAATTCTTGTTCTTTATTACTTTCTTTAGATCTGTAACCGACTACTACTGTATTTTTGGGATTATAATATTCTCCGTCAAAAAAATTTGTTAAATCTTCACAAATACCATTTAAACTTGCAAGTGGTAGCCCGTGTAAATTACCTGTAATTGTAGTTTCAAATGTATTATAATCAAGATGTGCATCTATCCATATAATACCAATATTTTTATTGATTTTTTTACTTCCTAGTGCGCTACCTATAACAACGCTATGATCCCCACCAATAGTTATAGGAAAAAAATTATTATTAATTGTTTCAATTACACTATTATAAATTTCTTTACTAAAAATATTAACTTCTTTTAAATTCTTTTTTAAATCATTCTTATCATTGCTTTTATTACATTTTGGTTTGTTAATGGTAATTGTTTTATTTATTTTATCAGATTTTAGGTTTTCAGCGATAACCATTGGTCCAATATCTGAGCCATCTATATCTACACCTAAATCACTGCATGCTTTTATTATATTTGTTTTCACAATATCACCACATTCATGTTAAATTAAATTTTTAACATTGTCAATTGCTAATTTAAAATTGACAGTGAGCATAGGTGATGATATAATGAAATATAGTAGGAGAAGAGTAATATGAATAAGGGTTTTACATTAGTGGAATTGTTGGCAGTAATAATAATATTAGCAATATCATCATTGATAGTTATACCATTAACATTAAATATAGTAAATAAGTCAAAAAAAGAGTCAGAAGTAATTAATGAAAAAATTTACTTAAACGCAGTAAAACAAGCAGTAACACAAAAGAATTTAACGACTCCTTTTAAGCCAAAAAGTTGCTTTATAACAAGTGATGGTAATATACTATGTAAGGAAAATAAAACAAAAGTAGAATTAGAAATAAAATCAAAGGGGACAAAGCCTTGTAATGGGAAAATAGAATTTAATGAAGAAGGTGTAATAACAAGTAAAACATTAAAATTTATTTGTGAAACACCATCGTTTAAAGATGATGATTGGGAAACAATAATATCTAATGTAGAAGTAGGAAATATAGATTCATATAATGTAGGAGACGAAAAGACAATAGAATTAACAGGAGATGTAAGTGGAAAATACAAAGTAAGAATAGCGAATAAAGAAACACCAGAAGAATGTAGTAATCCGGAA
>CANQFF010000047.1 GCA_947598345.1 uncultured Bacilli bacterium | reverse complement strand
TTTAATCTTATTCATCCCTAATGAGATTGTGGCTCAAGCTGTTGTTAAAGAAAAACAAGCATAATAAAAAAATTAAAGACTAAGATTTCAAATTTTTAGCCTTTTTTTTGTAAAAAAATGTGTTTCTATCGATAAATTTAAGGAAGTAATAAAAAATATACACAAAACCAAAATTAAAAGATTTATCACAGGTTCAAGAATTGCTTTTGCAAGACAATTTAGATTAATGACAGGATAAATAATATTATGGTACAAGCTGTTGTTGAGAAAAAAGTATACTTATGTGTGAAAATGTTTCTCGCTTCCGGGTGGCTAGCGACTAATAAATGATCCTGGTTGAAAATGTAATAAACTTCATCGTAAGATGGAGTTTTCATTTACATTTTTTGTAAATTGATATATAATTTAATTCGTGGTGAGATATATGGATAATTTAATCTTAATAAAATATGGAGAGTTAACAACAAAGAAAGCAAATAGAAGCACATTTGTTAAATTACTTGCTAATAACATAAAAAAAGTATTAGGTAATACTCAATATAATATAAAATTTGATAGAGTAAGAATGTATATTGAATGTAATGATTGCAAGTTAATAGTAGAAAAATTATTACATGTTTTTGGCATACATGGAATAGTAGTGTGCCATAAAGTTAATAATAATATTGAAGATATTAAAAGTAAAGTATTAGAATTATTAAAAAATGAAACTTTTAAAACTTTTAAAATTAATACTAAACGATCTGATAAAACATTTGAAATACACAGTATGGAAATGAACAATATAATAGGAGGATATGTACTTAAAAATTTAGATACTAAAGTTGATGTTCACAATCCTGATATTCAAGTTACAATTGAAATAAGACAAGAAGGAACTTTTATTTATACTAATGAAATTAGAGGATTAGGTGGTTATCCTGTAGGTGTTCAAGGTAAAGGAATGTTAATGCTTAGTGGTGGGATAGATTCTCCTGTTGCAGGATATTTAGCTTTAAAAAGAGGTGTTGATTTAGAATGTATTTATTTTGAATCACCACCACATACAAGTGTAGAGGCAAAAAATAAAGTTATACAACTCGCACAAATTATAAATGAATATTCTGGTAATATTAAAGTAAATATAGTTCCATTTACAAAATTACAAGAGGCAATATATAAAAATGTTCCAGATAGTTATGTTATAACTATTATGAGAAGAATGATGTATAGGATTGCAGAAAAATTATCTATTTTGCATAATTGTAAAGCTATTATAAATGGTGAATCTATTGGTCAAGTTGCAAGTCAAACTCTTACAAGTATGGGTGTTATTAATAGTGTAACCAATTTTCCTGTAATTAGACCTGTTTCTTGTATGGATAAATTAGAAATAATAGATATTTCTAAAAAAATTAATACTTATGAAACTAGTATTTTACCATATGAAGATTGTTGTACTATATTTTTACCAACACATCCTGTTATAAACCCTGATATTAACAAATGTTTATTATACGAAATGACATTTGATTATGAGAAATTAATAGATGAATGTATTAATAATATTGAAACAATAACAAATTTAAAAAATGAAGAATTTAGTGATTTATTATAATAGAAAAAATTACCAAATAAATGTTGTATAAATTTCCTCTTTGTACACAAATTAAAAATGTACAGGAGGTGAAAATAATGAATAATAGTAAATCAACAAATAAATTCGTTGTACCTGGAGCTAAACAAGCTATCGATAAAATGAAATATGAAATAGCTAGTGAATTAGGAGTTAATTTAGGTCCTGATAGTACTTCAAGAGCTAATGGTTCAGTTGGTGGAGAAATCACTAAGAGATTAGTTCAAATGGGTGAACAACATTTAGGTGGAAGCACTTATTCAAAATAAGAAAATGGATAGCACGACAATTGCTATCTTTTTTAATTTAATCTCAAAGATAGAAAATGGATAGTGTTTTAAAATAAATTCTTTCCCTTTATTATTTTTAACTATTAGGAACAATTTATTAGTTGAATAATTTGTTAGTTTTCTATTTATTACAAATTAAATGGAAAAAACAAGAATTATATAACTTTGAAATTTGCAGATAATAATAATGAGGTGAGATATATGAATAATAATAAACTAGTAGTTAGTGGATCAAAGCAAGCAATTGAAAATTTAAAATACGAAATAGCAAACGAGCTTGGAATAAAATTAGGTGCAGACACAACAAGTAGATTAAATGGTACCGTAGGTGGTATGATGACAAAAAAATTAGTAGAATTGGGAAAACAATATTACTGCAATGTAGAAAATTATAAGAATAATAAATAACAATGTACTGTCAACCTAGACAGTATTTTTTATATACTAAAATTTTAAATTGTGATATAATATAAAATAGAGGTGTAAAATGAAAAATAAAAAAGAATTTATATTGATATTATTGTTATTTGTTATGTTAGTATATTTTTATTTAGAAAATTTTACGAATGTTTTAAATAATAAGATATCTAGTAATATTGTTTTAGTATTTATAATTATTTTAGGTTTATATGCTATTAAAACTCTTTTATTTAAAGATAATTATAGTATTAAAGGTGAAAGTAAATTATTTAATTCTTTAGTTGAAAACGCTGATACTGTATACATAATGATAAATGATAAGAATAAGGAAGTTATCTATTTATCTAAAAATATTAGTGAAGTATTAGGCATTGATTATAATAAAAATAAAAATGAAATATTATATCAAATATTAAACATTCCAGTTATTAAATCTGAACTTGATAGTTGGGATAGAAATACAAAATATGTTAGTCAAATGATAGAGTATGATAATCCAAAATATAATTATCAAATGTGGATAAAGGTAAAAATATTTCCTTTTGAAGATAAAAATAACAAATATTATATAATAGAAGTTTTGGACGCAACAAAAGATCATGAGCGTCAACACCTTTTAATATCGCAAGCTTCTGATATAAAGTCAAGAGAAATTCAATTAAATCAAATTACTGCTGCTTCTTATGATGTAGAAATAGATATTAATGTTGTTAATAATAGTTATGATTTAAAATATTTTAAATTTGATAATATGTATTTTGGTGAGGCTAGGAAAGGTAATTATAACGAAGGATTAAAAGAAATATTAAGTTATATTAATGATGGTGATAAAGACGAAGTTTATAATAAATTATGTATTAAAAATTTAAAGGAACATTTTGAAAAATATGAATTAGATTCATTTACAGTTAGATATAGAATAGGTAATGAAATAAAAAATAATACTTGGTTAGAGAGTACAGTGTTTTTTCTATCTAAACAAAATAATAGAGTTTCAATATTGACAAAAAATGTTACAGAAAATGCTGAGAGTATAAGAGAACAAAATGTGCTTTTACAAAATGCTTTGAATGATACTAGGATAGCTTCTAAAGCTAAAAGTGATTTGATACAAACAATTTCTCATGATATTAGGACGCCTCTAACAAATATAATGGGACTTAGTGAAACTATTTTAAATAAGAAAATACCTGAAGATATTAAAGAGGATATAAATAATATAAATATATCATCAAATGAAGTGTTGGATATAATAGATGGATTAATAGATACTAAAAATATTGAAAAAGCACTTATAAAAAAAGAGGAAAAACAATATAGTATTTTAAAAATGTTTAAAAAGATTGAGACTAGTTCTAAAGAATACTTAGGAAATAAGGCGATAAAATTAAATTTTAATTTGGATAAAAATCTTCCAGTTGTGTTATTTGGAGATTATAAGAGAATAACACAAGCAATACTTAATATAATTAATAATTCTATTAAGTATACTGATGAAGGTGAAATAAATGTAAATGTAAGAGGAGAAAAAAAGGATAAATTTGTAAATTTAACGGTTGAGGTTGCAGATACTGGTATTGGTATTGAAGAAAAAAAATTAGAAAAAATAATGAATTCAGATGGAAATACTGGTATTGGAACTGTAAAAAAATTTGTAGAGTTACTTGATGGTAAGTTAGAAATAGAAAGTAAAGTTGGTGAATATACGAAAGTAACTATTTCTTTCGTACAAAAAATATTAGAGGATAATAAAGTAAGAACAATGATTGATAATAATAAAAATGCTTTAGAATTTGATTTGACTGGTAAAAGAGTTCTTATAGTAGATGACAATAAATTAAATTTAAAAGTCACAAGTAGATTATTAGAACCATATCATTTAGAAACAGTTTTATTAGAAAGTGGAGAAGAATGCATTGATTATATAAAAGAACAAAATAATTTTGATTTAATCATGTTAGATCAAATGATGCCAGGATTAGATGGAATGACTACACTTAGTAAATTAAAAGAAATGCCTGGATTTAATACCCCTGTTGTAGTACTTACTGCAGATGTAGTAAGTGGTCAAAAAGAAAAATATTTAAATCATGGCTTTGAAGATTATATTTCTAAACCTATAGATAAAAAAGAATTGAGTAGGGTTTTAAAAAAATTTGTAAAAGATAATAATAATTAAATTATTGTAAAGAAAGTATGATGTATATGAAAAAAAAGTATGATGATTATTTGAATAAAGATCATTCTTTTGATAAAAAGATGATGTTAGGTATATTTTGTTTAGTTATAGTTATATCGGGAGTGCTTGGATTTATTTTTGAATTTATATTTTATTATTTTAATGAAGGCATGAAATATTTTTATTGGAGAGGTGGTAATTTTTTACCTTGGATAAATATATATGCTATTGGAGCGCTTGGAATTTATTTTCTCACTTATAAGCATAGAAAAAAACCGTTTAAAGTATTTTTGATAGGTGGAATATTCTGTGGTATATTGGAATATTTTTCTGGATTAGGAATGTATATAATAGGTAATGGTTTCAGATGTTGGGATTATAATACAGAGATATTAAACTTTGGAAATATAGGTGGTTTTGTATGCCTTAGAAGTGTACTTTTCTTTGGTTTATCAAGTTTGCTTTTAATATATATAATTATGCCGTTATGTTTTTCAATTGCTAAAAAAGTTAATAAGAATGTTTTTCTTTGTGTTACTATAACGCTTTGTTCTATAATATTAATTGATGAAATTTATAATTTAGCAATAGCTAGAATTTTTGGATTAGCTAGAGCATCAGACATATATAAACAACTCGGTGTAAGGTATGTTAAGTTTAATTAAAAAATATTGCTAAATAAAAATAGTTTGAAAAAAATACAATTGTTAACCACACATAATGTGGTTTTTTGTGTTTATAGATGAAGTTTTATATTTTTTAAAAGGATAATTTATTATAAATATAAGAAATATTCTGATGTAGGAAGTTAAAAATAATAGATGACTTATTTGTTTTAATATGATAAAATATGTATTGAGAGGTGTATAAATGATGCTTATTATAAGACGATGGTGTTAAAAAACATTAAAGTAAAAGAAAGGAGAATAATATTAAATGAAAAGAGTACTTACAGGATTACAACCTAGTGGATCATTAACTATAGGTAATTATGTAGGAGCAATAAAACAAATGGTAAAATATCAAGATGAATACGAATCATTTTTATTTGTAGCTGATATGCATGCAATAACTGTTCCACAAGATCCAAAAGAATTATCAAAAAATATAAAAAATTTAATAGCAATATATCTAGCTTGTGGAATAGATCCTAAAAAAAATACAATATTTATACAATCAGAAAATTTATATCATGCAAATGTTTCTTGGATACTTGAGTGTTTGACACCTTATGGTGAATTGGGTAGAATGACTCAGTTTAAAGATAAAAGTCAAAAGCATCAAAATTTTTCTGCTGGACTACTTACTTATCCAGTTTTGATGGCTAGTGATATTTTATTGTATGATGCAGATTTTGTTCCAACTGGTCAAGATCAAAAACAACATGTAGAACTTGCTAGAAATATAGCAGAAAGAGTAAACAAAAAATACGGAAGTGTATTTAAGTTACCAGAACCATTAATTCCCGAGGATGGCGCTAAGATAATGGATTTAGTTGATCCAACAAAAAAAATGAGTAAATCATCTGAAAATATAAAAGGTACTATTTTTATTTTAGATGATGAAAAAACAATAAGAAAAAAAATCGCATCAGCTACAACAGATTCACAGATGATAGTAAAATTTGATTTAGAAAATAAACCTGGTATAAGTAATTTAATAAATATCTATGCTAGTTTTACTGGAATGAGCATAAAAGATATTGAAAATAAATATAAAGATACTAATTATGGCATTTTTAAAACTGAAGTTGCAGATGTAGTTGTAAATACATTAATACCTATTCAAAAAAGATATAATGAATTAATAAATAGTAAAGAAATAGATGAAATTTTAGATAGTGGTAGAGATATCACAATGAAAATTGCAAAAGAAAAATATATTTTACTTAAAGAAAAAGTGGGTTTGCATAGATAATGAAAAATAGTAATAAAATTTGTGAAAAAATATTATCGTTTATAGTAAATGATAAAAATGAATTTTTATTGTTAAAGGGTAATGAAAATGATCCTCAGTTGAATAAATCAATCTGGTATGTCGTAACAGGTAGTAAAGAAGACTTTGATAAAAGTTTTGAAGATACTGTAATAAGGGAAATAAAAGAAGAAACAAATCTTGATGTTTTAGATATGATAGATATGCACTGGACACTTGAATATAAATCGTTAGGTTGCAACTGTACCGAAAAGGTATATTTAAGTAAAGTAAACAATAATACTATAATTTTAAATGAAGAATCCGTTGATTATGAATGGTTAACATTTGATGATTTTATTAAAAAAATAGATTGGTTTTATGATAAGGAAGAATTAGAAAAAAGATTAAAAAATATTAGAAAATTTAATATTTGACAAAATAAAAAAATAGATTATATTATAAACAAGGAAGTGATACTTATGATAAATTATGTAGGTAAAAAAATCATGTATGTAAATAGTATCACACTTACATCCTAAAAAAAATTTAAGATGTAGGTGTGAGTTTTAATCGTGCCTACATCTGTATTTATGTAAACTATACAGATGTACTGTATAGTTTTTTGGTGGGATGTGATAATATGATAGATATAAATTTAAATAAAGTGTGTAAAACATACGGATTTGATAAAGTTTTAAATAATATAGATTTAACAGTTAATAAAAATGAAAAAGTAGCCTTAATCGGCTCAAACGGAAGTGGTAAAAGTACAATTTTAAAACTTATTGTAGGCATAGAAAATGTAAATAGTGGGGATATATCAATTAGAAAAGGTGCAAGTATTGGATATTTAAGTCAAATACCGATATATGAGGATAAAAGTGTAAGAGAA
>CANQFF010000046.1 GCA_947598345.1 uncultured Bacilli bacterium | reverse complement strand
CTTGACTAAACAAAAATCGTTGAAAGACTTAATTTCTGTTACATATACTTTATAGACATTTCTTTTTTCAATTAAATGGATTAACAAATTTTAAAAAACTTATTGACTAAAAGCTAAAACTATGATAACATATTTTATGTCTTGCAGGTTATAGGATTGAATCTTTGCATTCGACTTATATTCGTTTAGTAGATTCTGCACTCGTAGCTCAGCTGGATAGAGTGTTTGGCTACGAACCAAAAGGTCAGGGGTTCGAATCCCTTCGAGTGCACCATAATTATCGGGAAATGGCTCAACTTGGTAGAGCACTTGGTTTGGGACCAAGGGGTTGCAGGTTCAAATCCTGTTTTCCCGACCATTTTGATTATAAACTCTTGTATTCCAAGAGTTTTATAATATTTTTAAATTTTAAAAATAAGAAAGTACTCGCTACTTTCTTATTATTTTATATAATTTTAATAGTATAGGATAGAATAATTTAATTGGATAATATAATTTCGAAGTTGGTAAATCGTATTCACCAGCAAATTCCATAATTCTACCATTAAAGTTTTGTTTAAATTTTGTAAGTTTATCGTTTAAATTTCCATCAACACCGCCTAAATTACAATAATGGCAATTGTTTTCTATAGAAAATTTTATAATTTCAAATACTAATGCTGTAGAAACATGTAATTTTGTTAAATTAAGACTATTTCCAGCATATAAATATTCACTTGTTCTAATACCTACCTTATTTTTTGGTAATAATATTAAAGCTCCAGATAAAGTCATGCTATCTCCAAAAGTTTTGATTAGGTTATTTACTTCATTAATGCTATCGATATCGGAATTATTGTTTTTTAAAAAGTCTAAATATTTATTTAAATCTATATTTCCAAATACTAAATATGCTTCATCTTTAAAATTGTTCATTATATCTATAAAATATTGTTTATTTCTAAGACTTATATTTTGCTTAATTTCTGTTTGTTTTAATAGTTCAACTAATTTATCTACTTTATTAATATCATTTGTAATTTCAAACGATACTCCTCTTTTTTCTTGATAATTTCCCATATAAGATTTTATTCTGTGATAAGTTTTTAAAACCATTTCACTAGTCATTATATTAGAATTAATGTCACAAGTAGGAGCAAATACATTATATTGTGGTTGTAAATTTTTATGCAAATCTTTATGAATTCCTGTATTTTTATATCCTAATTTAATTAAGTTATCGTTTTTAATTTTATAATCTTGTGAATAGTTATGTTCTACATCTTCATCTCTAAAACTATTATCACTTATACAAAAATTTGGATCTATTTTAACTACATAAGCCTTATGTTTACGGGCCAATAATTTAATTTCTTTTGTCATAGCTTCTAAGTCATCATAGTTTTTAAAATCGATTAAATATCCTCTAGGAATGTAGAAAAGATTAATATTTTTTAATATTCTTTTTATTAAAATTAAACATACACCAACTAATTTTTTATTTTTATATAATCCACACTTTAAACTATCCCAATTTTTTTTAACATTTGACCAATTATAGTCCTGCATAAAACTTGTCATTGGATAATTTGATATAAATTTATCGTATTCATCCTTTTTTAAATTACTTGTAAATGTATACATCTTATCACATACTTTCTTAACTTATTATACCCTAAACACTATTTTTTTACAACATAATTCAAATTGATAATAAGTTTTAATACTTGTGAAAACATATAAAAGATAGTATAATACTAATATAGAGGTGGGACATGAAAAAAAACACATTTATGGAGGGAGCTATTATTGCCACTATAGGTATTATAATAGTTAAAGTAATAGGTCTTTTTTATGTTATTCCATTTAATGCTATAATTGGTGAACAAGGTGGGGCATTATATGGGTATGCTTATAATATATATCAATTATTTTTATCGATTTCTAGTGTTGGATTCCCTTTTGCTATTAGCAAGATTACAAGTGAATATACTGCTTTAGGTTATAAAAATGCGGTTAAAAAAACATATAATCTTGCAATTAAAATAATATCTGTAATATCTTTAATAATATTTATTCTTCTATTTGTATTCGCGCCACAAATAGGTAAGTTGATAATAGGTGATGTAACTGGCGGTAATACATATGAGGATATAGCATTTGTTATTAGGGTTGTATCATTTGCTATATTGGTAGTTCCATTTTTAAGTGTTACAAAAGGCTTTTTACAAGGATATAAATATATTAGTCCTACATCCATAAGTCAAATAATCGAACAGGTAGTTAGGGTTGCTGTAATTTTAATAGGTAGTTATTTGGCATTAAGAGTATTTGGTACGGATATGACAACTGCAGTAGGTATTGCTGTTAGTGGAGCTTTTATTGGTGGTTTAGTTGCATATATATATTTAAAATTAAAGATTAAAAAAAATAATTTACTACCAAAATATAGTACAGAAGATAAAGTAAATATAACAAAAAGAGAAATATTAAAGAAAATATTAAAGTATTCTATACCATTTATACTTATAAGTTTAATTTATAATTTATATAATACAGTAGATATGATATTAGTATCAAGGACACTTAATGATATATTAAAAATGCCTGTTAATGCAGTTGAATCAATCGTTGGTGTGTTTACAACTTGGGGGATAAAGTTAAATAATATATTACTTGCTATAGTAACAGGTTTGACTACAAGTTTAATACCAAATATAGTTAGTAGTTATACAAAAGGTAATATAAAAGATGTTGATAGTAAATTTAATAAAGCCCTTCAATGTGTATTGTTAGTTATAGTTCCATCTACAATATTTTTATCTTTATTAGCTACTCCTACTTGGACATTATTTTATGGTAAAAGTGCGTATGGACCAGAAGTTTATAAAGTATTTGTATTCGCGTCACTATTTGGAGGTTTATATTCAATAGTTGTAAATGTTTTACAGGGTTTAAGTAAATATAAGTTGGTAATTGCCTCTGTATTTACTGGTTTAATTATTAATACTGTACTTGATGTTCCAATGATATTGCTATTTGATAAATTAGGTTTAAATTCTATACACGGCGCTATAGTGGCATCTTTAACGGGATACACAATATCTACAGTAATATCGTTAATAATACTTAATAAAAAGTATAAATTTAGTTTCAATGAAACAATAAAAAAGTTACCGAAATATATTATTTCTTATATTATTTTTACATTAGTATTAATAATTATGAAACAATTTATTCCAATTGATTTAAATGGAAGATTGATACAAATACCTATATTATTGTTATATGGGGTTGTAAGTTTTGGTATATATATAGTTATAAATTATTTTAATGGAAATCTAAAAAACATATTCGATATTAGGAGGATAAAAAAATGAAAATAGGAATTTCAAGTGATCATAGAGGTTTTGAAACAAAACAAGAATTGACAAAATATTTAATAGATAGTGGATATAATGTAGTTGATTATGGGACGGATTCAACTGATAGGGTTGATTATACTAAATATGGTTTTTTATTAGGTGAAAAAGTAGCTTCTAAGGAAGTTGATTATGGTATTGCAATTTGTGGAAGTGCGATTGGCATATCTATTGCTTGTAATAAAGTAAAAGGAGTTAGATGTGGTAAAATAAATACTGTAGAAGAGGCTATTCATGGAAAAGAAAAAGATTTTATAAATATAATAGCTTTATCTGGAGAATCAGATATAGAATTAAATAAAAAAATAGTAGATGCTTTTTTAAATGCAAAAGAGAATACTATAGATCCAGCATATAAAAATAGAGTTGATAAAATAATGGAATACGAAAATGATTAAAGCACTTTTATATGTTATGATTCTTCCATTTACGATATGGGCATTGGATGGTTTGAATATAAATAGATTATTTAAGCAAAATAAAATATATCAAGCAAGAGTAATTTACTTGATGATATCTATATCTATTTCATATTTGGTAACTAACTTTTTATATGATTTTTTTCTAAATTTTAAAATAATATAGTAGTATGATTTTTAAGGAGATGATATCTTGATAAAAAAAATACTACTTTTTTCATTTTTAATAATTATTATACCATTTGTTATTGTAACTGTATTTATAAGAGATGATGAGATTACTTTTAATTTTTCATCTAATAGTGTAGTTAGAGTTTATAGAGAATCAAGTGATACTATTGATGTCATTCCAATTGAAGAGTATATTGTTGGTGTATTAGCTGGTGAAATGCCTGTTGGATTTGAATTAGAAGCTTTAAAAGCTCAAGCTGTAGCTGCTAGATCATATGTTATGATACATATGCAAAGAAATGTAAAAAAAGAATACGATGTAGTAGATAGTGTGACTAATCAAGTTTATTTAGACAAGGATCACCTTTTGGCTGTGTGGAAAGATTCTTATACATCTAATATCAATAAAATTAAATCGGCAGTGCTTTCTACTAAAGGAGAATATATTTCATATAATAATAAAGTAGCAGAAGCATTATTTTTTTCGACTAGTCCTGGTATTACTGAAAATAGTGAAGAGGTATTTTCAAACAAAGTTGAGTATTTAAGAAGTGTTGATAGTCCTTGGGATGAAATTTCTCCAGTGTATGAAACTAATTATACTTTTACTTTTGAACAATTTTATAATAAATTAGGATTAAAATATAGTGATAAATTAAATATAGAAGCAGTTAGTAAAACTACAACTGGAAGAATAAAGACTATAAAAATAAATGGCAAAGAATTATCAGGTAATTATGTATGTTCAAAATTAGGATTAAAATCTACTTATTTTGAAATAATAAATGATGACTCTAAAATTGTTGTGAAAAATAAAGGATATGGTCACGGTGTAGGTATGAGTCAATATGGCGCTCAGGGAATGGCAAAAGAAGGTTATACTTATCAAGATATATTAAAACATTATTATTCTGGCATAGAAATAAAAAAATTTTAAAAAATAGTATAATTATGTAAATTTTGTTCACACTTAAAAATGAGGTGAATAAAATGAATAGACAGTTAAAAAAATCAGTTGTATATAGTTTGTATGCTATTTCTTTTATACTTTTAGTTATGGGAGTTGCATTATTAGGTTTTGCTGCAAAGAATTATAGTGAACCAGAATATGAATATGTATCAAAAGGAATTTTAGACTATGAAGAAAATATAAAAGTTGTAAATACTGGTGAAAAAATTGTAAGACCTTATACTGATCCTTCTATTAAAATAGTAAAAGGATATTATGACTATAAAGCAGATGCTGAAGCTCAAGAGAAATCTTTAATTTTTTATCAAGGAACATATATGCAAAGCAGTGGTGTATCATATTCTAATGGAAATACTTTCGATATTGTTTCTATTTTAAATGGTACTGTAAAAGAGGTTAAAGAGGATGCTACTTTAGGTAATATAATAACAATAGAACATGATAAAGGCATTGTTAGTACATATCAAAGTATTTCTGATATAACAGTAAAAGCTGGAGATGTAGTTACATCTGGTCAAATAATTGCTAAAAGTTCAACATCCAACATATCAACTGAATTAGATAATCATTTATATTTTGAACTAATAATTAATGGAGTATGTGTAAATCCTGAAAATTACTATGATAAATCAATTAATGAAATTTAGGGCAATGCCCTTTTTATGTATAAATAATTCACAGAATTATATAATTTACTAAAGGGGTGTTAAATGAATTCATTAATAATTAAAAGAGTAATAGATGAAGCTAATTACATGGTTGATACAAAGCAAACAGTAAGAGAGATTGCAAAAATATTTAATGTTTCTAAAAGTACTGTACATAAAGATTTACATGAAAGATTAGTTGATATAGATGCAGTTTTATATGAACAAATAGATAGTATTTTAAAATATCATATTGATATAAGGCATATAAGAGGTGGAGAATCTACAAAAAAAAAGTATAAAAAATCTACTTAAATTAATAAAAAAAGGTAAAATATGGTATAATATAAATGATGGAGGATGGTATTATGTTTGCAAAGGACATAGGAATAGATTTAGGAACTGCTAATATATTGATATACATTAAAGGTCAAGGTATTGTTTTAAATGAACCAAGCATAGTAGCTGTTGATTCCGATACAAAAAAAATACTTGCTGTTGGAAAACAGGCAAGGGAGATGTTAGGAAGAACACCTGGTAAAGTTCAGGCTATAAGACCTATGAAAGACGGTGTAATAGCAGATTTTGAAATTACAGAAATGATGCTTAATAGTTTTATTAGTAAGGTTAATGGTAAAAGTTTTTTGTCAAGACCTAGAATACTAATTTGCTGTCCATCCAATATAACTCAAGTAGAAAAGAATGCTATAAAAGAAGCAGCTGAAAGAACTGGAGCAAGAAAAGTATTTTTAGAGGAAGAACCAAAGGTAGCTGCAATTGGCGCAGGATTAGATATATCAAAGCCTAGTGGGAATATGGTAATAGATATAGGTGGTGGAACTACTGATATTGCTATACTTTCACTTGGTGATATTGTTAAAAGTGAGTCTATTAAAATTGCAGGAAATACTTTTGATAGTGATATTATTAAATATATTAAAGATAAATATAAATTACTTGTTGGTGATAGGACAGCAGAGGAAATAAAACTTGAGATAGGTTCTGTTTATCCAGAAGGTAGAAATGATAAAATGGAAGTAAAAGGAAGAGATTTAGTTACTGGTCTTCCACATACTATAACTTTATGTAGTGAGGAAGTAGAAGAAGCTCTTAGAGAGAGTGTATATACTATAATACATTCTGCTAAAAATGTTTTAGAGCAAACGCCACCAGAACTTGCTGCTGACATAATAGATAAAGGTATTGTTATTACTGGTGGTGGTGCACTTATGCATGGATTTGATGAACTATTTGCACATGAATTAAAAGTACCAGTATTTATAGCTGAGAGTCCTCTTACTTGTGTTGTAGAGGGAACAGGTATACTTTTAGATAATATGCATTTATTAGGAAATAAGTAAATACTTATTTTTTTAAATATTAAAGATAGCAACATTGCTATCTATTTCTTTTTTGTATTATCTTTATATTTTTCTAAATAATAGTCTCTAAGTTCTTTAAATCTGTTAAAATGAACTACTTCTCTTTGCCTTAAAAATGATAATGGAGCTAAAAGATCTGGGTCATTAGTTAAGTCCATTAAATGTTCATATGTAGCTCTTGCTCTTTGTTCAGCTGCCATATCACTTGTTAAGTCTGCATTCCAATCACCAGATGCTTCTATATAAGCAGATGTAAATGGCACACCGAAAGCGTCTACTGGGAATAATGCATGATCGTGTTCAACATATTGAGGTGTTAGTCCTGCTGCCATAAGTTCTGC
>CANQFF010000045.1 GCA_947598345.1 uncultured Bacilli bacterium | reverse complement strand
TATATATTTATTTTATCATTTAATCATAATAAAAACTACACAATTTCTTATGTAGTTCCTTAAACTGATGACATTGACTTCTTCCTTAGGGCACCAGATTGATAGTTACTCGAAAAAATACGAGTAAAAATATAAAACGACATATGATATTTTTGACAAATTAATATAAATATGCTAGAATGTTAAACGAAAGGGAGATTTTTATGTTAAACAACCAAATAAAAAAATCTATAAAAAAGAACAAAAAATCAATAATTAATATTGGTTGTTTTAGCATATCTTCGAAGTAGATTTTATTATAATTATTTATATTAAAAGAAAAGTGGCTTAAGACAATCAATAGTTTTAAGCCACTTTTTGTTTGAAAGGGATGAGAAAAATGAATTGGGCAAAAGAAATCGCTTTAAAAATTATTAAAGAAAGACCAAATGAAA
The DNA here is from genome assembly GCA_947598345.1 of uncultured Bacilli bacterium. Classification (GTDB taxonomy): domain Bacteria; phylum Bacillota_I; class Bacilli_A; order RF39; family UBA660; genus UMGS1613. The sequence continues at coordinate 7,391 of CANQFF010000045.1, read as the reverse complement.
AAATTTATACTGTTGCTAGTGGCGTAAGTCCAAGTGGCTTTGTACACATTGGAAATTTTAGGGAAATAGCCACACCATATCTTGTTGTAAAAGAATTAAAAAAATTAGGTAAAAAAGTAAGATATATTTTATCTTTTGATGAGTATGATAGATTTAGAAAAGTACCTGGTAATATTGATTCAAGTTATGAGCAATATATTGGAATGCCATATACTGAAATACCTAGTCCTTTTACAGAAAATGAATCCTATGCTTCATATATGGAAAATAAATTTTTAAATGAATTAAAAGCAATGGATGTCGAAGTTGAATGTATTTATCAAGCAAAAGAATATCAAAGTGGAAGATATAACGAATACATTAAAATTGCAATGGACAACAGAGATAAAATATTTAGTATTATAGACGATTTTAGAACTCAAGATTCTACAGAAGAGGAAAGAAAAAATTATTATCCTATTAGTATTTATTGTTCTAATTGTAGAAAAGATTCTACTAAAATATTAAGTTATAATTCTAATAACGGTGAAGTTGAATATTCTTGCGCTTGTGGGCATACTTTCAAATTAAATATCAATAATGCTACTAATGTTAAATTACAATGGAAAGTTGATTGGCCAATGCGATGGATGATTGAGCATGTTACATTTGAAACAGGTGGTATCGATCATTCAGCTTCAAATGGTAGTAAAGCAGTATCAGAACGAGTAGCTAGAGAAATATTTAATTATGAACCTCCAGTATATATTCCATATAACTTTATTGGAATAAAAGGTGGTGGAGCTAAAATGTCATCATCTACAGGAAATGTTCTTACAATTACGGATTTATTAAAAGTATATGATAAAAATATAATATGGTGGTTTTATGCCAGATTTGATAATATGCACGCATTTGATATAGCACTTGATAATGATGTAATTAGATATTATAGTGAATTTGATAGATGGGTAAAACTATATTTTAATGGAAATATTGATGAAAAAAATAAAAATATTTTAGATTTAACAAATGTAAAAAAAGAATATTTAAACAATCCTAGCTTTAGTTATTTAGCAACATTTCTTCCAATAGTTAATTTTGATATTAAACTATTAAAAGAGTTATTAAGCAAAGAGAATATTGATGTTAAGACTAAAGAGTTTCGCCATAGATTAGAATTAGCAACAAATTGGGTAAATAATTATGGTGCTGACTACCAAATTAACCTTTTAAATAAAAGAAACAATGAATATTATGAATCTTTAAATGATTTAGAAAAAAAGTGGCTAGATGATACCAAAAAATTATTAAATCAAAGTTACAACACAACAAACGATTTACAAACCGCACTGTATGCAGTTGTAAAAGATGATACTTTAGTGGATAAAGAGTTAAAACAGGTACAAAAAAGATATTTTCAAATTTTATATAATATGCTTTTGGGTACAGACCAAGGTCCAAAATTAGGATTATTCCTAATGGCAATAGATAAAGAAAAAATTAAAAAATTATTATAAGAAAGATGTTATGTGATAGTTAGTTAATGGTTTATTGTTTACCTAAAAGTTGTCATACTTCTTTTCACTCACCTACCTCAAAAGCTAAAAATAATTAAATAGTTAATAAAAAGGCACTATAATAGTGTCTTTTTATTACTAACATCAAATTGTTTATTATTGTTGTAAAGTAAAAGTTAACAATTCAAAACATTTTTCCGCCTCTTCTTGAGAGTTAGGATTACCAAGAAGAATACCTGTATTAGAATTTTTAATTTTAATAATATAATTATATTCAGAATTGTTATAAGAGTAAAAAACATACTCAATATCATCTTTTGATTGCTCATCAATAACTTTTGCTAAAGAATCTGTTTTTACTGCAGTAACATATTCATCGTAATAGTTACTAATTATAAAAGTTCCCTGACTTAATGTATTGCCATCTTTTGAGATAGTAAATGGTAAATCACTAGATAAATCATAGCCATCAGTTGTATTTAGTTCAACCTTTATTTTATCACCTGTTTCAACCATAAATGTATATGATTTACTTTTTGTACATCCTGTTAATGTTAATAGCATAATTACAATAATTACTACGGACATAAATACTTTTTTCATGATTTCACCTCCCCTAATTTTATATCTAATTAATTGCTTTTTTACTTTATCATTTACAAATTTTTGCAATTATCCAATAATAAAACAATCCACACAATATTAATGTTATCAAAATAAATATTCCTAAAAATACATTTATAAAAATTGTAATAAATAAAAATACAATTATACCAATAACACAATAAATAGGTAATGAAATTTTTAAAAACCAATTAAAATTATCTTTAGTAAATGTTGATTTTTTAACATTACTTATCCCATCGGTAATTATTTTTTTATATTCCTCTTTTTCGTCTTTTGAAAGTTTTTCATGGTAATTACCTGTTTTTTTAAGTTCTTGTTCTATTTTATCAATATCTTTTTTACTTTTAATAATTCCACTTATTCCTGAAAAAATAAAGCACGCTCCCATAAAAATCATTATAAAATCCATTGATGTTAAATTTAATAATAAAATTATAATTCCTATTACTAAAAATAGTCCAAACATACAATAAGCAAAAGGTCTTGTAATTCTAGGATCATTAGTTCCAAAACTAAATGATTTTGAATAGCCTTTTTGATACTTTCTATAATTATTAATATCTACTTTATTTATATCAGCTTTATTTACAAAGCCATCTTCAGGTGTTGTTTCTATTGTTTCAACCTTCGTATATAAACCATTATTCTCTTCTTCTTTTATTACTTTGTTTTCCATAATCTCACCTATCTAAGTAAAATAGTCTCTAATATAATTTTAACATATTTTTTAATTTATCTACATTATTTATTAATTAAAAGGATTAAAAACAAAAAAGTTCATCGATAAAGCTAATTTAAATTAAACTTTTTCGATGGACTTAAAAATCAATTAAACTACTTTAATCTGCTGTTCCATAAGTTAATGTTATGTCACCAAATGTAACATCAAATTTTTCATCTGTTCTTGGACCTTCAGCAGAGTATTCAATAGTTACAGTGATTTTTTGTGTTGTATCTTTTTGTAATTTTTGACCTGTAATCTCACTTTGTGAACCATTTACCTCTTGGTACTCTCCAGCTTTAACTTTTACATTTATAGCTTCACAAGCTGCTTGTACTAATGGATTTGATCCACTACTGCTAGGTGTACATTTTCTAAACGCATTACCACTAACGGCATTAGAATAGATAATACTATTCAAATATGCATCATAAGCACTATCATTAGAAATATAGAACTCATATGTTACACTTTGACCTGGAGCTGTAAAATTAGCATGTAATCCTGTAATCTTTGGATTTTCTCCACTATTATCAATTACGGCATCATCAGCATCTAATTCATCTGGAACTTTTGTTTTTGGTGGTATATTATTATCACCTGGCTCACCACTTTCGTCTGGTGTAAAATTCATATCAAAATCTTCTTTATCAGGTGTTACCGTAGCACTAGAAGAAATTGTTAGTGTACTCGAATATACTGCAAATCCAATAGATAAACTGGCAACAGCTAATACAAGTGCAACTACTGCAAGTGTTTTTGAACTTTTTGAATCTCTATTTTCCACATTATCACCTCCTATACAACTACCTTTATTTAAATTATAACATTCAAAACAACAAATGTAAATATTTAATTATATTTTTGGTAAAATTTTTTCTACCCCACCCATATAAGGCCTTAATGCTTTTGGTATATTTACACTACCATCCTTATTATAATTATTCTCAAGTAATGCTATCAACATTCTTGGTGGGGCAATAACAGTATTATTTAATGTATGTACAAATTCCTTTTCTCCTGTTGCTTTTTTATATCTTATTGCAAGACGACGAGCTTGAGCATCTGTTAAATTAGAACAAGAACATACTTCAAAATACTTCTGCTGACGAGGACTCCATGCCTCAATATCACAAGAACGATATTTTAAATCTGCTAAATCGCCACTACAACACACAAGTTTTCTTACAGGAATATCAAGTGATCTAAACAATTCAACTGAATAATTCCACATCTTATCATACCATAAATCACTTTCTTCTTTTTTACACAAAACAACCATTTCTTGTTTTTCAAATTGATGTATACGGTAAATACCTCTTTCCTCAATTCCGTGTGCTCCTACTTCTTTTCTAAAGCATGGTGAATAAGAAGTCATAGTAATTGGCAAATCCTTTTCTTGCAAAATTTGATCTTTAAATTTTGCAATCATAGAATGCTCTGATGTACCTATAAGATATAAATCTTCACCTTCTATTTTATACATCATATTTTCTTTTTCTTCAAATGACATAACACCATCAACAGCATCGCTTCTAATCATATAAGGTGGAATACAATAAGTAAATCCCTTATCAATCATAAAATCACGGGCATATGATAAAACTGCACTATGCAATCTAGCAATATCCCCTATTAAATAATAAAAACCATTACCACTTACTCTTCCAGCAGATTCTTTATCTAATCCACAAAAATTTGCCATTATATCAGAATGATATGGTATTTCATAATCTGGAACAAAAGGATCACCAAATCGTTGCTCTTCAACATTCTTACTATCATCTTCACCTATTGGTACATCATCTGCAATAATATTTGGAATTACCATCATTTTTTCTTTTATAAATTTATTTAAACTTTCTTCTTTTTTTGTAAGTTTTTCTATTTCTTCACCTATAGATGATACATCATTTTTTACTTTCATAGCCTCTTCTTTTTTACCATCACGCATTAATTTACCTATTTCGTCACTAATACGATTTCTTTCAGCTTTTAATGTATCAGCCTTAGTTTTTAATTCACGATACTCAATATCTAAATTATATATTTCATCAACTATTGGTAATTTTTTATCTTGAAATTTCTTTTTTATATTTTCTTTCACTAATTCTTTATTTTCTCTTATTAATTTTATATCTATCATTACTCTTCCTCCTAATAATTAAAAAAGATACCACTATAAGGAGTCTTATAGACGGTACCATCCTCTAATACTTAATTTAAATAACGGTCTTACCGGGAATGTTTTCATTCCTCTCCAGAGTAGATTCATAAAATACAAGTATTAATTCTCACCAAACATTAACTCTCTTAAAAATAATATTTTACTACTTTTCTCTTTCATCAATTTATATAAATATTCTAGCACTTTAATATTTTTAAGTCAATATTTATTATTCGTCTTAATTTTTTGAACCCCTTTATCAGAATAACTTTTGTGCAAGGAATACTCTTTTTTCTTAATTTCAGATACTAATCTAACAACAAATCCTAATTTTTCCTTACCTACCCTATCATTTGCATTTTCAATAGAATTAATTAAAGTATTAGCAATTTCTGTTGGGCTTATACCATCATTTAATGCTGCTTTAATTCTATCAGCATTTTGATTGACCAAATTTGATAAATAATTCTCTGAATATGTTTTACCATAACTATTTTTCATAGAAGCTACATATTCTATAGTTTCTTTAATTTGTTTAGGAGATACTCCTTTTTGATCCGATTTATTTAAAATTCCTTCTAAAGTATACAATACGCCATCTGAACTAAGTCCATTATTAAGTGCATCCTCTATATATTTTTCATTCATACTGATCAATCTACTAATAGCCATAATATCACCTACTATTATTTTATATTTTACATTATTATTATTCAATATTCTTTTAAAAAAATTCCAACTATTTTACACAGAATAGGACAAAATATGTAAAGCATATATTATTTTGAGGTGACTAATGTTTAATTTTATAAAGAAATTATTCAAAGATTTCTATATCTTCACAGCAGCATACTCTAATAATAGTTTCCCTGATCCTTTATCAAAAGAAGAGGAAGATTACTACTTTGAAAAAGCTAATCTTGGTGATAAAGAAGCTAGGGCAAAATTAATAGAGCATAACTTAAGATTAGTAGCCCATATAGTAAAAAAATATGATAATAAAAATGAAGATACTGATGATTTAATTAGTATAGGAACAATCGGTCTTATTAAAGGTGTAGATAGTTATTCAAAAAAGAAAAACACAAGACTTACAACATATGCAGCAAGATGCATTGAAAATGAAATATTAATGTATTTCAGAAATAATAAAAAAAGAAGTAAAGATATAAGTATAAACGAATCTGTTGGTTTCGATAAAGAAGGTAATGAAATTACAATATTAGATATTTTAAAAACACCAACACCAGATTTTGCTTTAGATATATATAAAGAAAATAATATAACTGACTTAAAAAAATATTTAGATGTTTTAACTACTAGAGAAAGAAATATTATAGTTGAAAGGTATGGGCTTGAAAATAATGATGAAATAACACAGAAAGAAATTGCTAAGAAATTAGGGATTTCAAGAAGTTATGTATCAAGAATAGAAAAAAGAGCACTAACAAAGATATTAAGGGAATTTTTAAAAAATGATAAAAACTTATAATAAAAAGGAAACTAAATATATAGTGTTTCCTTTTTTTGTTTTGTAAAATTTTTTTTATCCAAATCTAATAAAACAATACAATGATTTTCAAGGGAACTTGGTACATCAATAATTCTTTGATTGCTAGATCCTCTAAATTCTAAATCCATACTTTTTTTATCAATTTCAAATCTACCATCTATAAGCACATCAATATCATTTAAAAAATCTAAAATATCTTTGTTTCCTTTTTCTAGTAATTCTTCAAATGTGAATCCAGTATATGCCCAAACATTCATTCCAAGTTCATGAACTTTTTTAGCAAGTATAGCGCACTGTCTTGGTTGAAACATAGGGTCTCCTCCAGAGAATGTAACACCATCTTGCCCAGTTAAATTTTCCAGTGCCTCTATAACATCATCGAGTTCTACTAATTCACCTGCATTGAAATCATGAGTTTTTGGATTATGGCAATAAGGACAATTATGAGAACATCCTTGAGTCCAAATAACTGTCCTAATACCTTTTCCATCAACTATACTATCTTCTTGCAGATCTGCAGCTAATCGTATTGTCATAACTTATCACTTTTTTTGTGTAGTTTTCTCGGCACACATAACTTCATTTACACCAGAATGTTTTACACGGTCTTTTTCTTCTGCGCGCTTACCATTATTGAAACGACTTACATCCCCACTTAAATATCCTGTAACTCTTCTGATTCTTTCAAATTTTTCGCCTTCACCAACTAATTTTTCCATAAAATACCTCCTAACATCCACACTGGAAATTCTTCACTTCTTCAAGTGGCACAGCTTCAAACTCTTTACGACCACAACCTGGACACACATCACCAATTACCCCAACATATCCACAAACTGGATCTCTATCTACTGGATGGTTAAT
>CANQFF010000044.1 GCA_947598345.1 uncultured Bacilli bacterium | reverse complement strand
TCCATATTCTTTTATATAGTTCTTGTGTTCTACAAGTTTGTCTTTGCACCACTGTACTAATCTAGAACTTCTATTACCCAACTGTGGTAAATATCTTAAAGCATCTATTACTAGATTAAATCTATCTAACTTATTTTGTACTCTCATATCAAAAGGTGTTGTTATTGTACCTTCTTCTATATATCCATGTACATGTATATTTTGATTATCTCTATCATATACGAGTTGATGTATTAATGATGGATATCCATGAAATACAAATATAATAGGTTTATCCTTGGTAAATATAGAATTATAATCTGTATTAGTAAGGCCATGGGGATGTTTTCTACTTGATTCAAGTCTCATTAAATCTACTACATTTACAAATCTTATTTTTAACTCAGGAAAATTTTCTTTTAGTATAGTTGTCGCAGCAAGTGCCTCTAAAGTTGGAGTATCTCCAGCACACGCCATAACGAGGTCTGGCTCACTATCTTGATCATTACTTGCCCAATCCCATATCCCTATTCCGTTTGTACAATGTTTAACTGCTTCATCCATTGTAAGCCACTGAGGACGTGGATGTTTTGAAGCAACAATTACATTTATATAATTTTTACTTCTTATACAATGGTCAAAAACAGATAGTAAACAGTTCGTATCTGGAGGTAAATACATTCTAACTATATCTGATTTCTTAGTAACTAAATGGTTTAAAAATCCAGGGTCTTGATGTGTATAACCGTTGTGGTCCTGCTGCCATACATGAGATGTTAATACATAGTTTAATGAAGCAATTTCTTTTCTCCAAGAAAGTTCACTAGTTACTTTTAACCATTTAGCATGTTGACTAGTCATAGAATCTACTATTCTAATAAATGCCTCATATGAATTAAAGAAACCATGTCTTCCTGTAAGCAAGTATCCCTCAAGCATTCCTTCACAAGTATGTTCTGAAAGCATAGAATCTATTACTCTACCGTTATCACTTATAAACTCATCATCATTACTTTTCTCACCCATAAACTGTCTATTAGTCTCTTCAAATATATATTTAAGTCTATTAGACATCGCCTCATCTGGTCCAAATACTCTAAAATTTTTATCATCTTTATTATACTTTATTATATCCCTTACAAATTTTCCAAGCTCTATCATATCTTGTATTTCGATTGACCCAGGTGATTTTACATCTACTGCATAGTTTCTAAAATCAGGAACTCTCAATTCTTTTAAAAGTAATCCCCCGTTTGTAACAGGATTAGAGCCCATTCTTTTATTTCCTGTAGGGCACAATTCTTTTAATTCTTTAATTAAAGTTCCATTTTCATCAAATAATTCTTCTGGTTTATAACTTTTAAGCCAGTCTTCGAGTACTCTTACATCATCTTTAGTATCTATTGTAATTGGTACTTGATGTGCCCTAAATGTTCCCTCTATTTTAGAACCATTTACTACTTTAGGTCCTGTCCATCCTTTTGGAGTTTTTAGTATTATCATAGGCCATAGAGGTCTTTTGTCACTATTACTAGACTTAATCTCTTTAATCATTGAAATAGCCTGTTCTAGTGCTTCTGCCATAACTTCATGTCTATCATAAACACTTAAAGAATCATCTATTTCTACATAAATAGGTGCATATCCACATCCATAGAAGAAGAACTTTAACTCCTCTTTAGATATTCTAGAAAATACAGTTGGATTAGATATTTTATATCCATTTAAATTAAGTATAGGAAGTACTATCCCATCTGTTTTGGGATTTATAAATTTATTTAAGTGCCATGACGTTGCAAGTGGTCCTGTTTCAGCTTCACCATCTCCAACAACACAGGCAACTATCAAATCTGGATTATCTAATACTGCTCCAAACGAATGTGCTAAACTATAGCCTAACTCCCCACCTTCGTTTATAGATCCTGGAGTTTCTGGTGCAACGTGACTTGAAATACCCCCTGGGAAAGAAAACTGTTTAAATAATTTTTGCATTCCTTCGATATCTTCTGTTATATTAGGATAAACTTCAGAATAAGTACCTTCTAAATAAACATTAGAAACTATAGAATTTCCTCCATGCCCTGGACCTGAAACATAAATCATATTAAGGTCATGTTCCTTAATAATTCTATTTAAATGAGTGTATATAAAGTTTTGTGTTGGAACTGTTCCCCAATGTCCTACTATTTTTCTTTTTATATCACTTTCCTTTAATGGTCTTCTTAACAATGGATTATCTAATAAATACAACTGTCCAACAGATAAATAATTTGCTGCTCTGAAATATGCATCTAATTTTAAAGCCATTTCTTCACTTAATACTTTATACATATATCCTCCTTTTTATTCTAAATATATTATATAACATTTTGAAAATTATAACAAGAAAAAAACTAAACTATCTTAAATGAATTTTAAGTAATTTAGCCTTATCTTTATTTTCTATTTGTTCATCTAATAATTCTTTTGTCAAATAAAGAGCATCTTTAAAATTTACATCTTTATCTAAAAATTCATACTTCCTACTCATAGAATTCCACATATTTAAATGTCTTTCTATATAATCATCGTTAAGAAAAGCACTAGACACCTCATTTAAATTTATTTTACCTCTATCAACCAACATTTTATAAAAGAAATATAGTAATCTATCTTTATCGTACTTTCCTTCATATAGTTTATATATATCATAGAAGTCTTTAACTCTAGTATTTAATACATCTTCTTTATTACTCTCAATAACTATACACAGTTTCTCTGCAAAGTGTTCCTCGTATGATGGGGTATAGATATAAAATGGATTATCACCTTTAAATATAGGTTCAACTCTTTCATAATCTTTCTCATATATAGTTTTAGATAGTTCCTGAAAGTCTATTGATATAGGATGTTTAATCTTACCATATGTAGCAACAGTGTGTATTTTATAAATTCCCGTATTAGTTTTACTTGGAATATCTATAAGTTCATAATATAATTCGTCATTTGAATCATACATTGCTTGATAAAGAGCTATTAAAGGATTATTATGATATTTAGTTGATACTAAATCTATATCAGTTACAGGCCTAATCATATAATTCAAATGCGTTATTAATGAAAAGCTCCCTTTTACATATAACTCATTATATTTTAATTTACTTAATCTCTCAAGTAGTAACCTTGAAAAATATGTTGTATAAGTATTAGTTATTGATATTCCTAATCTTTTAGATTCACTTTTTAAAAATGCTTTTAATTTTTCATCTGAGCCAAAATTCATATTATTCCCCCTTTTGTTATAGACATTATAATACCAAAAAAAAGTTTACAAGTAAATACAAATTTTATTTATTATTTTCTATACAATATAAAGTTTTATATTGTTCACATTTTTTCAACAATTTTTCATGCGTTCCACTATTTATTAACTTACCTTTATCAACGACATTAATAATATCCGCATCAATTATTGTAGACAATCTATGAGCAACTATTATTACTGTATGATCTTTAACTAGTGAATCAATTGTTTTCTTTATATATTCTTGAGATTCATTATCAAGTGCACTTGTTGCTTCATCAAAAAGTATAACTTTTGTATTTAATAGTAATGTTCTAGCAATTGCAAGTCTTTGCTTTTGACCACCAGATAAATTTATACCTCCTTCACCTATAATTGTTTCATATTTTTTAGGTAAAGATTCAATATACTCATCTATATATGCAGCCTTACATACTTTTTTTATTTCGTCAATTGTTACATTAGGTTTTATTAATTTAAAGTTATCAATAATAGAAAGATTAAAAAGAAATGGACTTTGCCTTATTATTGATATATTACTTCTTAAACTTTTCTCTGTTAAATCTCTTATATCAATTCCATCAAGCATTATAGAACCACTGTTTGGATCAAAAAATCTTAATAACAAATTAAATATAGTAGATTTGCCATTACCACTTCTTCCAACAATTGCAATTTTTTTATTTGGTTCAACCTTTAAGTTGAAATTATTTAATGTATTGCTCTCATCGTCTCTGTATTTAAAAGAAACATTTTTAAATTCTATTATACCTTTTGGACTATTAAACTCTATATTTCCAAATTTTTCATCCTGATAAAGCTTATTATTAATGATTTCATTTATTCTTCTCAATGATACTTTTACTTTATTGTAATTAACACCAAAATCGCTAATACTCTCCACTACCTCATCAATTCTCCATATATAATTACTTATAATAATTGCGGTAGCATATCCCATTTTACCTTTTACAACAAAATAACCACAAGAAAAAAGTATAATGTATTGTAGAATATAGTAAATAAAATTATTTATGTTATTATAATTTATTTCATATTTTTTTATTTTCATATTATCATTAAACAATTCATCTATATTCGAAAAAACTCTGTCTTCAATATTACTTTTTATTCCGAGTGCTTTTATTTCTCTTATGCCGGTTATATTTTCTGTGGCTTCTTTTACATACTTATCGGATTTCTTTTTTATTTTTTCCTGAGTATTTTTTATTTTTGGAAAATAATTATAAGAAATTAACCCCATTATAAAAGCAAATATAAGTATTTCTATTCCAACTGTTACTGATGATATAAAAGATATTACAATAGCTACTATCACAACTAAGATTTTACAAACCATCCTTATCAATTTAGACAATAATTCCATTACTCGTTCAGGATCAGATACCATTCTATTTATAAACTCTCCAACACCAATTTCTTCGTATGCGATACAAGGTAAATCTGTCACTTTTTTATATAAATCTTTTATAGTATTTTTATTAAATTTTATTTCAAGATAATTGTATAAATATTCCCTTGGTACTGATAGTATAGAGTAAAAAATAATATATGTTGCTTCCCATATTGACAAGCAAATTATAAAATTTTTAAAATTTCTGATTACCAAATACTCTAATGCCTTTCCCCAAAAAAAAGTGGCTCCTATAGTAGGAATGTAAGATAAAAAGACTAATATCACATAGAAAAATAATCTTATTTTATCATCCTTTAAATATATCCATAATACTTTAAAATTACTTTTTTTCATATAAAGACTTCACCCATAAAATTATAACACACATTATGGTACTTTTCAAAAAAGTATGTTGTATTTAATTAAATATTTTAGTAAAATATAAATAGTGGAGGGAATATATGAAAATAGTTAACATTGAAAATAATTTTGAAGAAGAAGTTAAAAATAGTAAAGGTAAAACTATAGTAGATTTTTGGGCACCTTGGTGTGGTCCTTGTAAAATGTTTGGACCTATATTTGAAAGTGTTGCTGAAAAAAAAGAAAACATTAAATTTTGCAAACTAAATGTTGATGAAGACAGTAACAATATTTCAAAGGACTTTGGTGTTATGTCTATACCTACAACAATACTTTTTGAAGACGGTAAAGAGAAAAAAAGAAACATTGGATTTATAAACGAAGATGAATTAAACGAATTCTTGGAGGATAAATAATGTACGATATCATTATTATTGGTGCAGGTCCAGCAGGACTTACTGCCTCTATATATGCATGTATTGCGAGAAAAAAAGTATTAATACTTGAAAAAGGCGTATATGGGGGTCAAATTGTAAACGCACACAACATTAAAAATTATCCTGGATTTGAAGAAATAAGTGGATATGATTACGCGACAAAACTTTACAGTCAAGCAAAGAATTTAGGCCCTGACATAAAATTTGAAGAAGTTATTGATGTTTTTGATAACAAAGACGCAAAAGAAGTTAAAACAATTAAAGGTAATTATTTTGGGAAATCAGTAATAATTGCGACAGGTGCAACAAACAGAAAACTAGGACTTAATAACGAAGATAAATTACTTGGGAAAGGCATATCTTACTGTGCGACTTGCGATGGGATTTTTTATAAAGATAAGACAGTTGCTATAACTGGTGGCGGGAATAGTGCGATAGACGATGCCTTATATTTAAGTAATATTGTTAAAAAACTTTATGTCATATATAGAAAAAAAGATTTTAGAATAGAATCTGTAAATCTAGACAAGTTGAAGGAAAAAGATAATGTAGAATTTATATTAGATACAAATATTACCGATATTAATGGTGAAGAAAAACTAGAAAGTATTACTATTAAAAACAATGAAACAAATGAAGAAAAAGAACTTAAAGTGGAAGGATTATTTATTGCTATAGGTCATATACCAGTATCTGATATGTGTAATAACATAATTAAAACTAATGAGTCTGGATATATAATTGCTAATGAAGATTGCACTACAAATGTAGATGGTATATTTGTTGCTGGAGATATTAGAATTAAAGAAATCAGACAACTTACTACAGCATGCAGTGATGGGACTATTGCTGCCCTTAATGCTTGTAAATATCTATCAAAAAAGTAAAAATTACTAAAAGGCTTCTTAAAAAAGTCTTTTTATTTACATATTAAAGATCTATTTTTAAACTAATAATTATTCAAAATTGTGGTAATATTTAAGTTTAATAATCCTTTACAAAAAAAACTAAGATATTTTTAGATTTTCCTAGTTCTTCAGTATCTAATTTTTAGCTATTTCTTTTTATTTGAAATAACCAATGTTTCTTCTAATTGTTTTTTTGTTTCTTCTAATTCGATTTTTAAGCCGCCTAATTTTGGATTAATAATAAGTATTTTTTCACCAGCTTGTAAAAGCTTTTTTGGTCCAATTCCATTTTTAAAAGAAATTTTGTTTGCAAGTTCATAAGTTTCAGAAATATTTCTACTTGCAAGAGATGCAAGATAAGAAATACTATCTCCAGATTCAATTGTATGCTCAACCCATAAATCATTTTTTTCTATATCTTTAATTTCTTTTTCTAATTCTAGAATATGTTGATAATACTGATTATCACTATCAATAATAACAGGAATATCCAAATTAATATTATATTTTATTTTATCGCTAGTTACTTTATTTTCTTTTTTTATTGCATTTATATAATTGTTAATATTTTGATATACTCCCTCAAAATCATCATTATAATATTTACCTGCTATGTCAGACAAAGTATCACCGTACTGTGTTCGAACTGATATCGTTATCATTGATTGATTATCTGGCATAGGTAAAATTTCACTTTCTTGAATTTTATTTGATAGTTTAATTCCACCTAACAATATTAATACAGAAGCTGCAACTGTAGCTATCCCAGCTTTATATAATTTTAATTTTGTTCTTCTCTTTAACTTGTTTTTATTAATATTTCTAACCGTACCATACGATGTTCTTAAATTTTTATCCATAAAATCACCTCACAACATTATTATAGAACATTTTAACAAATTTGTAAAATTTAAAAATAATTGGATCTCCAAAAGGTCTACAACTTGGTTTATTTCCATCAATAGTAGATACAAAATTTACTTGTGTATTTTCTTTTAAAAATTTAAATGTTTCATTCATTTTTTATTTTCTCCTTTAATATTATTTTATCTTTTGATTAATCCACCATGACATTTTAGAACATAAACTTTATCATCATTTTTGAAAATTGTTTCAGTTCCATCAAAATAATCTAAATCACCGTTTACTGAAAATGTATATTTATATTCGCCATTTATATATTCTTTTGGGCCTCTAATAGGAATAATACTTTTATCTAAACCTACCTGCATTAGTGCAGGTCTTAATGCTTTATCCACAGCTTCTTCACTTAAAGACTCATCCAAAGTTACCCCATAATAATTCATTCCCCAAATTGGAATATTATCTGTAGAATATACAACTTCTTCTCCCATAAATTTTGTTCCTCCAAAATAAGTATCATGATAAGTCATATTTTTATCTGAATATTCATAATCATAAGATCCTTCCCTAGTAGAAGAAACTTTTTTAACTTTTTCATTTGCATAAGTTTGTTTTTTAGCTTCAATTAAAAATTCATATAAATCAGTATTCACAATTTATCCTTCTTTCTATTTATTATCATTTAAAACTTTTTCTACTTCATTAATTAACTCTTCTTTTTTAGGAATATAATAAGTATAAGTAGATGCAAAAACATTGTTTGAAAGTCCACCTAAAGCATAATCAATTGCAATATCCTTTTTACTTTTACAAAGAATTATTCCTATTGGTTTATTATC
>CANQFF010000043.1 GCA_947598345.1 uncultured Bacilli bacterium | reverse complement strand
TCTAACATTTGTTTTTTATTCATTTTTACTACCTCGTTTCTATACCCATATGGTATAGAACTACTATAGCAAAAAAAATGAGACATTTTTATTAATTATTCATTTATTAATTTTTGATTTTGTCCTATTAAAATAATAGGACATTTTTTCTAATTAGTCACACATACAATACAAAATATATTTAAACTTATTGTATTATATTTTAATAAGTGCTATAATTAAATTAACATCTTATAAAGAGTGATGGAGGGACTAGCCCAATGAAGTCACACCAACCAATTAAATTCGGTGGTAATGCTAGATCTATAAGATAACTTTCGTACTCAGGTTATCTTGGGTATTTTTTTGTGAGATGTTACAAAGAAAGGAAGGTAGTATGAAATTTTATAGTAATGAAATAGTTTTTAGAGGACATCCAGATAAAGTTTGTGATCAAATAAGTGATGCATTACTTGATGCATATTTAAAAGATGACAAAAATTCAAGATGTGGAATTGAAGTTGTTGGAGGAAAAGGCAAAATATTTATAACAGGTGAGGTAACTTCAAATTCAAAAGTCGATGTTGAAGCTATAACTAAAAGAGTATTAAAAGATATAGGATATTCAGATGATTATGAAATAATCGATAATATAGGAAAACAAAGTCCAGATATCGCACTTGGGACTAACGATGAAGTTGGTGGTGCAGGAGATAATGGTATGATGTTTGGATACGCATGTCGTGATAATGAAAAATTTTTACCTACTGCTATGGTAATACTTCAAGAACTTAGTCAAAATTATGATGAATTAAGAAAGAATGATAAAAGGTTTTTACCGGATGGTAAATCTCAAATAACAGGTATTTACGATGAAGATAATAAATTAGTAGGTATAAAAACATTTACAGTTTGTTATCAAAATACTGAGGAAGATAGAGTAGCAACAGATAATATAATAAAAGATATGTGTACTAATATTTGTAAAAAATATAATATAGAAGTAGAAAACTTCATAATAAATCCAACTGGTAGATTTGAAATAGGTGGATTTGATGGAGATGCAGGTTTAACCGGTAGAAAAATCGTTGTAGATAGTTATCAATCATTTGCTAATGTAGGAGGAGGGGCATTCTCTGGTAAAGATCCTACTAAAGTTGATAGATCTGCAGCATATAAAGCAAGAGAAATAGCTAAAAAAATAGTTAAATCTGATGATAAATATGATTGGTGTGAAGTGCAACTTTCTTATGCAATAGGTATGGAAGAACCACTTGCTATTTATATTAAAACTAATTTAGGTAATATAGAAGCCGATAAAAGTTTATATGAAGAGTGCAAACCAAAAAATATTATAAAAGATTTGAATTTAAAAAATGAATGCTATGAAAAAAGAGCTATGTTTGGACATTTTAGGGATTGATAATTTGTTATGTCAAAAGAAGAAAATGTAATTAAATTTTATGTATTATGCAATAAACTTAAAAATGTTGTTAGAACGGGTTGGAAAGATTGGAATGTCAAACGAGATAGAATAGAAAGTGTTGCTGAGCACATATATTCTACTCAAATGCTTGCTTTAGCAATTTATAAAGAATATAAATATGATATAGATATTGAAAAAGTTATAATGATGATAGCTATACACGAGTTAGGAGAAATAGTAATAGGCGATTTAACACAGTTTCAAATATCAAGAGAAGAAAAAAAATTATTGGAAAAAGATGCTGTTCATAAAATATTAAGTGGACTATTAAACTCAAGTGATATAGAAAGTTTATTTTTGGAATTTGATGAAAGAAAAACTAAAGAAGCAATTTTTTCGTACCACTGTGATAAACTAGAATGTGATTTACAGGCAAAACTTTATGATGAAGAAGGAACAGTTGATTTAAATAATCAGGAAGAAAATAAAAGTTTCCACGATGATAAAGTACAGAAATTATTAAAAAAAGAAAAAAGTTGGGGTAAGATGTGGTTAGCATTCGGTCAAGAGAGGTATGGCTATGATAAAAATTTTCTTGCTATTTCTAACTTTGCAAAAGATAATGATATTACAAAGGTATAGATAAAACTATATCTTTTTTCATATATTTAAATATGAAAAATTTAGATTTCTTAAAAAACAGTTTAATCGCACATAGAGGTGTATATAAAAGTGGAATAGTTGAAAATACTATAAGTGCATTTACTAAGTGTGTGTATAAAAATTATATTATAGAATTAGATATACACATTTTAAAAGATAATACCATAGTAGTTTACCACGATTATGATTTATATAGGCTGTGTAATGTGCATAAGTTGATAGAAAATATGAGTTATGCACATTTATCTAAAATAAAAATCAAAAATAAATATACTATTCCCACTTTAGAACAAGTTATGCACATAATTGATGGAAAAGTTCCTATCTTAATTGAAGTTAAAGATTTAAATAATAATTCAAATTTTGAGGAAGAACTAGTAAAAATACTGGATAACTATAGTGGTAAATTTGCTATTCATAGTATCAATCCATTTGTAATAGATTGGTTTTATAAAAATAGAAAAAATTATATTATAGGTTTAATTATTTTCAATGATTTAAATTATAAAGTTTTAAAAAGATATACAAAAAAAATAGATTTTATTTCTATTTATAAAAAACATTTGCCTTTTAAGATTAATAAATTTAAAATAGGATGGACTATTAGGAGTGATAAAGAATATAAAAAATATAAGGATTTGTGTGATAATTTAATATGTGAAAATATTTTATAATATGTTATACTATATAAAGACAGGTGATGATATGATAAAAGAAAAAACGAAAGGGTTACTTATAGTTGTTTCAGGTCCAAGTGGTGCGGGAAAAGACACAATATGTAATAGGGTTGTTAATGATATTAGTAATATTAAAATGTCTATTTCTATGACATCACGAGAACCAAGAGGTGAAGAAGTAAACGGAAAAGATTATTATTTTGTTTCTAAAGAAGAATTTGAAGAAAGCATAAGAAAAGACGAGTTATTAGAATATGCTATCGTGCATAATAATCAATACTATGGTACACCTAAAGCAAAAATAGAAGATGATCTTAACAAGGGCATAAGTGTAATATTAAATATCGATATACAAGGTGCATTAAAAATTAAAGAAAGAATACCAGAAGCTTTATTTATATTTATTGTCCCACCAAGTATGGAAGTCCTTAAAGAAAGATTAATTGCTAGAAATACAGAATCTAAAGATAAGATATTAGAAAGATTTAAAACTGCATATAAAGAAATAAATGAATATAAAAAATATAATTATATAGTTGTAAATGATAAGTTAAATATAGCTGTTGATAAAGTTGAAGCTATTATTAAAGCAGAAAAGTGTAGAGTAGATAGAATAGAAGATATTTATTTAAATAATAAAGAAGAGTTTATACACGAAGGATTGATAGACAAAAAATTTGATAACGAGGATATGAAAATATAGGTGATAATATGAGAAGAATAAGCAGCGATTGGGAAAGTTATGAATGTATAGATGCTGGAAATGGTGAGAAATTAGAAAGATGGGGTAATGTTATACTTAGAAGACCAGATCCACAAGCAATATGGAATGTAGAGTATAATGAAAAATGGAAAAATGTTGATGGACATTATTTTAGAAGTAGTAAAGGCGGTGGTGAATGGAAATTTTATTCTAAATTACCTGAATACTGGACTATTTCTTATAAACATTTAACATTTAAAGTAAGCCCTACTAATTTTAAACACACTGGACTATTTCCAGAACAGGCAACTAACTGGGATTTTATGATGGATACTATTAAAAAAAGTAATAGAAAAATAAAAGTTTTAAATTTATTTTCGTATACGGGTGCGGCTACAATGGCTTGTTCTAGTGCAGGTGCAGATGTAGTTCAAGTCGATGCCTCAAAGGGTATGACAGAGTGGGCAAAAGAAAATATGAAATTATGTGGTTTAGAAAAAAACTCGATAAGATTTATAGTAGACGATTGCCTAAAATTTGTAGAAAGAGAATATAGAAGAGGTAATAAGTATGATGCCATAGTAATGGATCCACCTAGTTATGGTAGAGGACCAAATAATGAAGTTTGGAAATTTGAAAAATCAATATATGAACTTATAAATGCTTGTATAAAAATTTTAAGTGATAAACCTTTATTTTTTTTAATAAATTCATATACTACTGGTATTTCTAGCATTGTTTTAGAAAA
Source organism: uncultured Bacilli bacterium (assembly GCA_947598345.1). Taxonomy (GTDB): domain Bacteria; phylum Bacillota_I; class Bacilli_A; order RF39; family UBA660; genus UMGS1613. The sequence continues at coordinate 4,492 of CANQFF010000043.1, read as the reverse complement.
TATATTAAGAACAACTATTTTGCCTCTTTATCCAAATGGTAAAGTTGATGCTGGTGAGGTAGGACTTAAAATAACAAGGGATAATTTAATACTTCCTTGTGGTATATATGGAAGGTTTACGCTTGATGATTAATATAATATATGAAGATAATCACCTCTTAGTAGTAGAAAAGCCTATTAATATTCCTGTTCAAGCAGATAACAGTAAAGATATGGATTTATTAACTATGTTAAAGTCAATGATAAAAAAAAGAGATAAAAAATTGGGTAATGTTTATCTAGGACTTGTACATAGGCTAGATAGGCCAGTAGGTGGCATTATGGTGTTTGCAAAAACAAGTAAATGTGCATCTAGACTTAGTGAACAAATAAGAAATAGAACTTTTAAAAAAACATATTATGCTGTGGTAGAAGGTAAATTAGATGATTTTGGTGTATTTAAAGATAGTTTACTAAAAGACAGAAATACTAATATTGTTAAAATTGATAAAAAAGGAAAAGAAGCAATTTTAAAATACAAAGTAATAGGTTATAAAGATAATTTATCTTTGGTTAGTATTGATTTAGAAACTGGAAGATCTCATCAAATAAGGGTACAATTTTCTTCTCGCAATCATCCTCTTTATGGTGATCAAAAATATAATAAGAATGCTAAGGTAGGTCAACAAATATCGTTATTTTCAAAAAAAATTACTTTTGTTCATCCTACAACAAAGGATAATATGACTTTTGAATTAGAACTTCCTGATAAAAAACCTTGGAATTTATTTTAATTTGTAAAGGATTTGTCTAATTTTTTAATGACTTTAATATAGAAACTGCTTATAAAGTATTTTGTTTTTATTTAACAAGAGATAACATTCCAACGAATATATAAATGGAGATGATTAATTTGAAAAGGTGCAATTTTGATTATTTATTTGATACCCCTAATATTGCGGATATAGAAACTTTTATTAATCAGCTAACTAATAATTATATTTTTGAATTTAAAAATTTGGAATTGTTAAATAATAAGATTCTACTAAAATATGATAAAGATAAACATATCGAATTGATAAAGAAACATAAAAATATTATATTATCGCTTATTAAGGAAGTTATTAATTTCTTTCCACAGTTATCTAATGTGCCTCATATTGTTTTTATACATGGTAGTTTTGCTAAAAGTTTAAATAGGATGAATAGTGACATAGATTTAAATATTTTATATCCTAATAATTTTAAAAAAGAAATATTACCAATAGAGGAAATAGTTTCCATAATTTTGCAAAAAGTCGTTGGATATAGTGGAAGAGATAGAGTACATACCATGATGCTTTATACATATAATAATTTAAATTATAATTTGTTTGAGTCTACAGAAGAATGTAATATTTCGTTTTCAAACAAATTTATAAGTATTATTGTCGGGCAAACTCTGATGAAATAATGTATAAAATAAAAAACTCTTCTAGGGATTATAACGATTTTTTAAATTATATAAGAAATAATATTACTACTGATAAATGTAATGAGTGGTGTTATTCTTATGAACAGTTAATTACTAACTGTAAAGACTACGATATAAATATTGCGTTAAATAGTATTGATGAAGATAATGTGGATAGAACAAATTATATTAATTATAATAAGTTACTAGAAGAATTAAAGAAGGAAATGTTTGAATATAGTTTTGATATTAATAAAACAGATATAATTAGTGATATTAATATCAATTTAAAAGTTAAAAATTTAAAATTTATATATAAAACATTATCATTAATAAGAAGATATTTATTTATCAATGAAATTTCTGTAAATGGTTTAAATTTTTTCGAAATATTTGATAAACAAGAATTTATTAAGTTATTTTCTTACAATGAGTTGGAAAATGTAAAAACTAATATTTTTAGATATCTTTGGCAACTTTCAAGAATCGAAAATTTGTTTATAAGTAGTAATATTAATTTTAGTTCTAGAAATTATGATAGTTTTGATTCTGAACTTGTTTGTCAATTATATAATAATTTATACGCTGAAGATTTAATTGATGTTCAAAATGAATCCACTGGTAATCTTCATAAATCTTTAAAAAAAGTACTAACAAGAATAAAAATATAGGAGAAAATATGAGTAAAATAGTAATGACAATGCCAATAAAACCACAAAAAGAAACAAATATAGGTATGTATATTGCTCCAACATTGATGAATGTTTTGAGTGATATTTTATCATGTGATAGCGTGATGACTATTAATATATTAAACACATATAAAGATAAGAATTTAGAATTAAAAACTTTTATAGATGATTTAAACCGTCAAGGAATAAAATATAATAATTTGTTTATTGATAAAGATCATGCTTTTGAAATAATATCTTTAATTCAGGAATTAGTATATAAAGGTTTTGTTAAAAAATCGAATGAGGAAATTTTTAGGTGCGATTGTGGAAAAGTTGATATTTTGAAGCAAGGAATTAATTCTAATATAAGTAAATTATATTATGAAAAAAAAGATAAGTATTATTGTAAAGAGTGTGGAAGTGAATGTAAATTTTTTAAGGAAGAAGTATTGACACTCGAATTGTCAAAAGATATTGATGATTCTATATTAATAGTACCCAATTTTTTAAAAAACGATGTTAAACATTTGAATAAAATTTTTAAAGGTAGCAAAATACTTATTTCTAAACAGCGTGATACAGGTTATCAATTAATGGTTGATAATAAAAAATTTAATATTGATGTTGATTTTCTTTGGACCAATTATTTTAGACTTTTTAATAATGAACAAATTATCATGCTTGCTAGCAATCATCAAATATATCAGATGTATTTATTAAATTATTTAAATAAAATTATTTCTGGCAATGAAATTTGTTTTGTAGCTAATCCTTATATGAATAAGTCAAATGTTGTGAATCCTTTAGCAGAATATGAAAAAACAAAAGATAGCATTTATAAAAAATTATTTATTTTATATAATTTAAAGTGGAGAAATAAAAATTGCGATTGGTCACCTAGTATAATAAATTTTTTAAGTAATATAAGTACTACAAGAAGAAATAATTTATATAAAGTTATAAAAAGTTGTGGAAAGAAAATTGATGATAGTGAGATGCCTTTAGATTTATATTTAGAAAAAATCTTACAAAAGGGAATAAATATACAACAAAATATTCCTGAATCAAAAAAGTTAGTCAAAAAATAGGTGTAATAGTATTAAAATAGTTATGGAGATGGTAATATCGTGTATAGTGTTTTATTTAGTAAAATTGAATTTGGTATGGATTTAATAGTGGAACGATTAAAAGAATTTGTTAAACCAAATTATAAAGTAGCAATTTTCCCATGGGCTTTTCCTGTTGAGATAACAAGTGAAGAATTTGAGAAAGAGTATTTTCCGGTAAATGGTAGAAGGTATAATAAATACTATACTGAATTAAAAAAAATAGGTATTAGTAAAGAAAACATTAGAGTATGTAACCCTTATAAAGATAATAAAAACGACCTTATTGAAGTTATTCAAAATAGTGAAATTTTACTTTTTCCAGGCGGTAATCCTGAAATGCTTTTCAAAAAAGTTTTACATGATATTGAATTAATATATTATATCAAACATTATAAAGGAATAATTATTGGCGAGAGTGCCGGTAGTGAGTTACAATTAAAAAGATATTTTATTACTGCTAAAAATAATTATTATAAGTATTTTGCATTTTATGATGGATTTGGAGTGCTAGATGATCCTTTTTATGTTGATGTTCATTCAATAAATAATAACAGGTATTTATCAAAATTGCAAACGGTTGCTAACGACAAAAATAAAAAAGTTTATGCTATTTTCGATAACGGTGCACTTATTTATAATAGAGATTCTAGTAAGTTAGAAATATTTGGTAATGTATTAACTTTTGTACCAAAAGAATAATTTTAATTATTTATTTTGAACTTAAATAATATTTTCTTTATAATAGTAGCAATATTAGTAATGAATGTGGATGGTTAAGCGGTTAAAAGTCTATAAAGACTTATTAGAAAACATAATTTCTATTTAGTCTTTTTTATTTATTAAAAAGCCGTTGAAAAGAAAATTTCTTAAAATAGAAGAATGATTATTTTAAAGATTAAAGGTGTTTATGTTATAATCTCAAGAATATTATTTAAATGTAAGTAACAAATGATTTGCTTAAAATGAATTTTACTAAATTCTTGTTTAAATTAAAATAAAATCATATATTTAAATAACAGTGTTTATTTAATAATTTTATACACATTTTTGAAAAACGGGAGGAATTAAAATTTTATGAAAAATAAAATATTTTTACTATTCATGTTTATTATTAGTGTTTTCACAGTAAATTTTGTTAGTGCTAGTGTATATAATTCAGATTTGAAACTATTAGGAAAAGTAATATATGTAGATCCAGGACATGGAGGTATCGGTTAAATCCAAAAATAGAAGAAATGACTATTTTGGTAAGTAAATACAAGAGTTTAAGGTACTTG
>CANQFF010000042.1 GCA_947598345.1 uncultured Bacilli bacterium | reverse complement strand
CAATCCGTTCACTTCAAACAGCAGGTTTAGAAATTACATCTATATCTGATGTTACACCTATACCACATAATGGATGTAGACCACCAAAACGTCCGCGTGGATAAGAAGGAGGAATGTATTTATGTTAAATTTTGAAAAACCAATATATAAAATAACTGAGTATATCGAGGATAAACATTATGGTAAATTTGAATTAGAACCACTTGAAAGAGGTTTTGGAACAACATTAGGTAATGCTCTTAGAAGAATTATGTTATCTAGTATGCCAGGAAGTGCAATAGTTGCAGTTAAAATAGATGGTGTTATGCATGAATTTCAAACTAAAGAAGGAATAGTTGAAGATATAACTACAATAGTTTTAAATTTAAAAAATGTTGTTGTTAAGAAAAACACAGATGAAGATGTAATATTAAAATTATATTCTGATAAAGAGGGTGTAGTAACAGCAGGAGATATCGCTGAAAATCCAGATGTTGAAATAATTAATAAAGATCAAGTAATAGCAACAATTGCTAAAGGTGGTAAACTTGATATGGAATTAATAGTTTCAAATGGACGCGGTTATGTACCATCAAATGAAAATAAAAAATATATTGAAAATCAAAAGGTTGGATTCATTCCTATCGATGCATTATATTCACCAATAGATAGAATAAGTTATGAGGTTGAAAGTGCTCGTGTTGGTCAAGATGCAAGTTATGATAAATTAATAATTGAAGTATTCACTAATGGATCAATTAAACCAGAAGAAGCTATGGCTCTTGCTGCTAAAATTATGATTGAACATCTAAATATAGTTACTAATTTAAGTGAAATAGCAGATGTTACAGGAATAATGAATGCAAAACAAGAAGATAGCAAACTTAAAAAATTAGAAACTTCAATTGATGATTTAGACTTTTCTGTTAGAGCTTATAACTGTTTGAAAAGAGCAGGTGTTAATACTCTAGGAGATTTAACTGCTAAATCTGAAGTTGAAATGATGAAAATACGCAATTTAGGTAAAAAGTCTCTTAAAGAAGTAATTGATAAAATTAAAGATATGGGACTTAGATTCCGCGAAGACGATTAATAGTTAGGAGGAATATTATGGCATATAGAAAATTAGGACGCACAAATAAACATAGAAGAAGTATGCTTGCTAATTTAACTAAAAATGTAATCATGAATGAAAGAATTGAAACAACAGAAACTAGAGCTAAAGAAGTTCGTAAATTTGTTGATAAAATGATTTCATATGGAAAAGATGGTTCTTTAGTAGCCAGAAGAAAAGCATTAGCTTTTTTACACAATGATGATGCAGTAGTTAAGAAAGTATTCGATGTACTAGCGCCTCGTTATGCAAATCGTAATGGAGGATATACAAGAATATTAAAACTTAATGAACGCCGTGGAGATGATGCTTTAATGGTTATTTTAGAGTTAGTAGAGGAAGATGCGAAATAGCATCTTTTTTGTTTATAAAAAAATAAATATTTCAAATTTCATTAGTAGTCTATGGTATGAATAAACCATTGAAAAATATAAGGTTTTATGATATTATTTGTTATGGAATGGTGGTGTTCAAATGTTAAATATAATTATATGTGATGATAATAAAAAGGATATGAAAAATACCCAAGAAATAGTAGATAAATATATGACAAAAAATAATATAGAATATAATGTGCATTTATACGATGATTATAACACAGAATTTTATAATATAATTGAAAGTAAAATAGATTCTAAAATATATTTACTCGATATTGAAACCCCATCTGCGTCTGGAATAGATATAGCTAGAAAGATAAGAAAAAAGGATTTAGAAAGTGTAATTGTGTTTTTAACAGTTCACGAAGAATTAGGAAATGTAATACTTAAAAATGATTTATTATTTCTTTCGTTTATTAATAAATTTGATGATTATGAAAATAGACTTAAAACCTGTCTGTCTAAAGCGTTAAAACTACTCAACACAAAACAAGTATTAAGATTTAATGATGGCAATACTATTTATACAATAAAATTAGATGATATACTTTATATAACAAAAGAGAGTTTTGAAAGAAAAACAGTTATTAAAACAGATTATACCGATTTTAAAGTTAGCGTAACTCTAACAGATATTAAATCTATGTTAGATGATAGATTTGTTCAAACTCATAGATCTTGTGTGATAAATAAAAATAGAACTTCAAAAGTAGATAAGCATAATAGAACAATAACCTTTGATACTGGTGAAGTAATAGACTTAGTATCAGATAAGTATAAGAAGGAGTTGGTGTAAGGTGGATGTTGTTTTAAATTGTATCAGTAAGTTTGTTTCTTCTTTTATTATGATGAGCGTTGTTATTTATGAATGGCATAGGTTATTAAATAAAAAATTTAATTTTAAAAATTCAAAAAATTTAATAACTATAATAATACTTAGCTTCGTATCAATAGCTAATTATTACATAGTTAATAGCTATATTAGGATTTTTCTAATAACTTTGATATTGATGATTATGTTTTGGTATCTCTTTAGAGAAAATATACACAGATGTATCATAACTCCAATTATTTCTCAATTAGTTGTAATGATTTCAGAAATGATTTTTGTTGTATTAGTATGTGTCATATTTAATATGAATAATGATGGAATAATAGATACTCAATTTGGTCATTTCTTTAGTAATATATTTATTTCACTTATAATGTTTTTAATATTTAAAATTCCAATTATAGAAAAGTTTTACAACATTTTAATTAGAGCTACAGAAAAGATAAAAAGAAATCAATTACTAGTTATAACTTTAATTTTAATGTTAATTGCGAATATTTTAACTATGTTTTTATATTATAGAATTGAATTTAGATATTTATTAATATTTAGTACTGCTCTTACTTTATTTTGCTTTGTAATAGTTTTGAATATGTTTAAAAGTAAAGGAGATTATATAAAAGTATATGATAAATATAATACAACTTTAAAAAGTTTAAAAGAATATGAAGATATATTAGATAAATATAGAGTGTCAAATCACGAAAATAAAAACCAATTGTTAACTATTAGAAATATGATTTCTAAAACGGATAAGAAAACTATTTCATATATAGATACCATCATAGAAAATAAACTTAAAGATAACGATAAAGCAATGTTTGAGGTTTCAAAAATACCTGTAGGAGGATTAAGAGGTTTAATTTATTCTAAAATATTAACTATGAAATCAGAAGAAATATCTTATGAATTAGAAATATCGAATAGTATTAAAACTATTGATTTAATTAATTTGGATGATTCTTTAATGCTAGATATTTGTCAGATAATAGGTGTATATATAGATAATGCGATACAGGCAGTACAAAATTTAAAGGAAAAATATATTAATATAGAGATGTATTTAGATAATGAATTTTTAGTTATTTCAGTTATAAACAATTATAGTGGAAAAATTGAAATAGATAAATTAGAAAATAAAGGTTATACATCAAAGGGAGAAGGACATGGATATGGTCTTAGTTTAACAAAAGAAATAATTGATAAAAATAAAAATTTGTACAATGAAAAAAGAATCAATAAAGATTCATTTTCACAAACATTAAAAGTAAAGGTTTCACATGATTTAGTAGCGGAATAATCTTTATACTATAAAGCCAAAATAAAAATGTAGTTTTCTACATTTTTATTATTTAATTAAACTTTCTGGACATTCTGGTTCATCAACTGCCCATAACCAACAAGCTTGGCTACCAGTGTTAGCAGCTCCTATTCCAAGTGCAGCCAATAAATTAGCAAAAAACATATTCTTCCTCCTTCCATTATATTCAAACTTTATTACTAAAGTTTAAATCAAAATTAATTTGCAAGTTCAGGATGTTTTTTTAAATAAGTTATATAATTATTATAAGGTAGCTTAAATAACTTATAGACAAATGGTGAGATTAAACAATTTTCTAATATAATTGAAAATATTAAGCAATTCGCAATAAAATTATTATTTATAAATATTGATATAAAAGAGAATATTATAGCTATTATTGTTGATAAAAATTTATATATTTCTCTTCTTTTTTTATTTATAATTGGTCTTTTATATGTATCTGCTGGTGCATTTTTGTACATAAATAATATTCCTGTTGAACATATAACTGCTTTTATTATAATATTTATGTTTAAAGTTATACACAATATTGGTATTCCGATAAATAGTATCGTTGATGTTAATAAACATATCCAACTTTTTGTTGCATGTAATCCGAACGCTGGCATCCTAATAATATTAAAAAGTAATGTGAATATTATCATTTCTTTAAATATTCCAAGGACTAAAGCAATTATTGATATTATTATTAATTTTGAAATAGTAAGATAAATACTTAGTAAACCATATTCGATTTCTTTTATTTTCTTTTCATCATATTTGTTATATTTTTTAATATAATTAATGCATCCATTAATTATAAAATTTTTCATACTATCACTACCATTTCTTATCTATTATAATATTTAGTTAAAATAATTTAAAGATATTTAACTTCAATTCAGCTATTAAATACACGATAAAAGACATTGTGTTTTATTTGTTTGCATTTATAATGCTTTCATACAGAAAATAGCTTACTTCGTGCAAATGATATTTTAAATGGACTATAATTATGATAGAATAGGTTTGTTTTCCTTAAGATAGAGGTTTTTATTTTTGTGTTCGATAATAAATGCATAATCCGGAAATGCAATATACATTATTTTCAACATTGAAATAAGCACGAATTATGTCGATTTTTTGGGAACAAAAAGCAGTATCTAGTAGTTTGTTTTATGTTATACTTAAGTTGTAAAAAGAACTAGAAGGGAGATGTTTTTGTGATTACAGGCAAAGTTAAATGGTTCAATAATGAAAAAGGATTTGGATTTATTGAATATAGTGAAACAGAAGATATATTTGTTCATTATTCTGCTATTCTTTCTGAAGGATATAAGACTTTAGTAGAGGGTCAATATGTAAAATTCGATTTAGTTAGAACAGACAAAGGATTACAAGCAAAAAATGTAGTAGAAATTAAAACTGCTCTTGTTTAGTAGTTTTTTTCATTATATTTTCACTTAAAATATTCATCAATTATGATATAATATATATGAAAGGAATGGTAATATGAAATTTAATATTCATGGTAAAAAAATAACAGCAACAGATTCTATTAAAAATTATATAGAAGAAAAAATAGGTAGGTTGGATAAATATTTTGAGAATCCTGATGATATAACAGCAACAGTGCTTATAAAATTGAGAGGTAATGATCAAGTTGTAGAAGCTACAATAAACGCTAATAAATTTATTTTAAGAGGTGAGGAATCTAATAAAGATTTATATGCTTCAATAGATAAAGTTTCAGATAAAATAGAACGACAAATCAGAAAAAATAAAACTAGAATGAGCAAAAAAATAAATAAAGATTTAATTAGAGATTTTGTTTTAGATTTTGATATTAAAGATGAAGAGGAAGAAAAAACTATAGTAAAACGAAAAGTTATAGAAGATAAGCCTATGGGTGAGGAAGAAGCTATTTTGCAAATGGAACTTTTAGGACATGAATTTTTCGTATTTAAAAATATAGATACAGAAAATATAAATGTTTTATATAAAAGAAATGATGGAAATTATGGTATATTAGAAATAAAATAGGTATAATTACCTATTTTTCAAATTATACTGTTATTTTTATAATTTTTTTGATAAAATATATGTATATATATAAAGGAGAATGAAACATGAGTTTTTTGAAAAAAATATTTAATCATGAATATAAAGAGGTTGAAAAATTTAAAAAGATAGCTGATGAAGTTGTTGCTTTAGATGAAGAATATTCTAAATTAACTGATAAACAATTAAAAAATAAAACTAAAGAATTTATGGATAGACTTGAAAATGGTGAAACTTTAGAGGATATTAAAGTTGAAGCATTTGCAACTGCAAGAGAGGCATCTTTTCGTGTTATTGGTGAAAAGCCATACTATGTACAGATTTTAGGTGGTTTAGCAATTCATTATGGTAATATAGCTGAAATGAAAACAGGTGAAGGAAAGACACTTACATCTACAATGCCAGCATATTTAAATGCACTTACTAAACAAGGTGTTCATATTATAACTGTTAATGAATATCTAGCGCAGCGTGATGCGAATTGGATGGGAGAAATATATAGATTTTTAGGGCTTACAGTTGGTATAAATTATAGAGAATCTAGTCCATCAGAAAAAAGAGAGGCATATAACTGTGATATTCTATATTCTACAAATAACGAAATAGGATTCGATTATTTAAGAGATAACATGGTTGTTAAAGCAAGTGATAGAGTTGCAAGACCATATAATTTTGCAATTATAGATGAGGTCGATTCGGTATTAATCGATGAAGCTAGAACGCCACTTATTATATCAGGTGGATTTATGAAATCAGCTAATTTATATATACAAACAGATAAATTTGCAAAGAGTTTGAAGGAAAATGAAGGATATATTTATGATGAAAAAACAAAAGCTGTTTCATTGGATCAAACTGGTATTGAGAAGGCGGAAAAAACATTTGGTGTAGATAATTTATATGATATTAATAATACTAATTTAGTTCATTTTATAAATCAAGCATTAAAAGCTAATTATGCAATGAAATTAGATGTAGATTATGTAGTTAATGATGGGAAAATAGTAATAGTTGATCCATTTACTGGTAGGCTAATGCAAGGTAGGGCTTATTCAGATGGTTTGCACCAAGCAATAGAAGCAAAAGAAGGAGTAGAAATAAACGAAGAAACTAAGACTTTAGCGACAATTACATTCCAAAATTTATTTAGAATGTATAAAAAATTGTCAGGAATGACAGGTACTGCTAAGACAGAAGAAGAAGAATTTAGAGATATATATAATATGTATGTTATAACAATACCAACAAATAAACCTGTTATTCGTAAAGATTATGGTGATTTGTTATTTGCTACAAAAGAAGGTAAGTATAAAGCAATAGTAAACGAAATAAAGGAAAGACATCAAACTGGTCAACCTGTACTAGTAGGAACAGTTGCAGTTGAAACTAGTGAATTGATAAGTCAAAGATTAAAGAAAATGAAAATACCTCATGAAGTTTTAAATGCTAAGAATAACGCAAGAGAAGCTGAAATAATAGCTAAGGCTGGTCAAAAAGGAGCAGTAACAATAGCTACAAATATGGCAGGACGTGGAACTGATATTAAATTAACTGATGAGGTTAAAGCATTAGGTGGTTTATTTGTAATTGGTACAGAAAGACACGAATCAAGACGTATAGATAATCAGTTAAGAGGTCGTTCAGGTAGACAGGGAGACCCAGGAGAAAGTCAATTTTGTGTTTCTTTTGAAGATGACTTGATGGTAAGATTCGGAACTGATAGGGCTAAAATAATGCTTCAAAGAGTAGGCTTTAACGACGATGTATCTATAAGAAATAAGATGTTATCTAATTCAATAGAATCAGCGCAAAAAAGAGTAGAAGGTAATAATTTCGATTTAAGAAAAACATTACTTGAATATGATGATGTTATAAATGAACAAAGAAGTATAATATATGATAAAAGAAATCAAATATTAGATTGTGATTCTATTCATAATTTAACTGAGGAAACATTTAAAAATTATGTAGAAGATGTTGTTTATGGTCACTTAGATGACAATAATAATCTAAATAGAAATGATAAATCTGAAATACTTGAATCAGTAAATGATTTATTAAAAAATAAAGTTATATTTGATGAAATAGAATATAAAAATTCAGAAGAAATATCAGAATATTTATTCCAAAAAATAAATTCTGAATATGATGATAAAATTAAAAAAATACCAGAAGAAGTTACTAACGAATTTGAAAAAGCAATTACGCTTAGAGTTATAGATACTCATTGGATGGAACATATAAATACAATGGCACATTTAAGAGAAGGTATTCATTTAAGAAGTTATGCGCAGAATAATCCACTTAGAGAGTATAAGACAGAGGGATATAATTTATTTGATGAATTATTATCTAAAATAGATGCACAAGTAACTACCTATTTATTGAAGGCTGAAGTAAGGCAAAATAGCGAAAGAAAAAAAGTAGCTGAAGGTGTAACGAACGAAGATAAAAATAAAATTAAAAAAGCTACACCAAAGAGAGTTTCAAAGATAGGAAGAAATGAACCATGTCCATGTGGTAGCGGAAAGAAGTACAAGAACTGTTGTGGTAAATAGCCCATAAAATAAGGGCTTGCGAGGATTTAAAGATTTTAAAAAATCGTAAAAAAACCCTAAAACTATAAAAATGTGCTCAAAAAATTCAATTTGTTCCCAAAAATGCCAAAAAATCCCGTAAAATCAGGGGTTTCCCAATGGGAACATTTTATGATAATATTTTAAGTGTATTAAATTTTTTCTATACAGACAAATAGTTAAAATGTATTTATAGGAGGTAATACATTATGATAAAACCTAGCTGTTTAAAAAAGGGAGATAAAATTGCGATAGTTAGTTTATCAAGAGGATTACTTGGAATGCCATTCTGTAAACATGAATTAGAAATTGCTATTAAAAGATTAAAGAATTTCGGACTAGAACCTGTTATTATGCCAAATGCTTTAAAAGATTTGGAATATTTAGAAAAACATCCGGAAGAAAGAGCATCAGATTTTAAACAAGCATTTATGGATGACAGTATTAAAGCAATTATAACGGCAATTGGTGGTATTGATACTTATAAAACTATTCCTTATCTAATGGAAGATAAAGAATTTAAGGAAGCAGTGCGAAAACATCCTAAAATATTTACAGGTTTTTCAGATACTACTAATAATCATTTAATGTTAAATAAATTAGGTTTATCAACCTTTTATGGACCATGCTTATTAGTGGATTTAGC
>CANQFF010000041.1 GCA_947598345.1 uncultured Bacilli bacterium | reverse complement strand
CTCCAATCATAATATAAAAGAGTGTAATGTTCAATCCTGATCAGTGAATTTACTTATTACACTTTTATAGTACCAAATGTGCTATTTGTGGCAATTCGACAAATATTAAAGAAACTAAAAACTTATATTTTTCTTTATCAAAATTTCAAGATGGTTTAAGAAATTTAGTTGATTCAAACAAAAATAATTGGAGAGAAAATGCAGTTTTATTTACTGAAAGATATTTAAAAAAAGGTATACCTGATAGATGCGCTTCTCGTAGTCTTAATTGGGGAATTGATATTCCTATAAAAGGATATGAAGATAAGAAAATTTATGGGTGGTTTGAAAATGTTTGGGGATATGTAACTGCTAGTAAGAAATATTGTGAATTGAATAATCTTGATTGGGAAAATTTTTGGAAAAAAGATAGAAACAATAAAATATATTTAGTGCATGCTAAAGATAATATTCCATTTCATACTATTATTTTTCCAGCTTTGCTATTAGGGACAAAAGAAAATTATAAATTACCAGACAAAATTGTTTCTGATGAATATATAACTATTGAAGGAGAAAAATTATCAAAAAGTAAAGGAAACTATATATCAGTAAGAGATTTATTAAAAAGATATCCTGCTGATGCTATAAGATATTATTTTTTAGTAAATAATCCAGATAAAAGAGATTTTAATTTCACTTGGAATGATTTTATAAATTCAATTAATGGGGAATTATTAGGTAAATGGGGCAATTTTATAAATAGAACATTGTTGTTTGTAAATAAGTCATTTGATGGAAAGTTAAAAGATTCTACAGTTGATAGAGTAATTGAAAAAAAGTTAAAAGGATTATTTAATGAAGTAGGAATTGATATTGATAACGGAGATGTAAAAGAAGGAATTAATAAAATTTTTGATTTTATTAGTTTTGCTAACAAATATTTTGATGAAAAACAACCATGGGTCCTTGCCAAAACTGATATAAGTAAGTGTAATGATGTACTATTCAATTGTGTAAATATCATTATTAATGTTAATACTTTATTAAAACCATACTTACCATTTTCTTGTGAAAAAGTAGAAGAGTATTTGAATAACAAAGTATCAAATTGGGAATACAATACTATTTCAAATATTTTATTAAGTAAAGATATTAAACCGTTATATGAAAGATACGATAAAGCAAAAATAAGGGAAGAAGTTGCAATTTTAAACCAAAATAAAAAATAAAATTATATTTATTATAAAAAAATGGTGTAATTATTTTAGTAAATGGATGCAAATAATGTTTGCAAATGAGTAACAATTATAAAATAAATGCGATAAATACTTGGGTGTGGTTCAAAAAGAAATATAAAAATTGCAGTTGGGAATTAAATTTTGCCCACAAAAAATTAAAAATGTGTTATACTTAATAAGTAATACATTTGACACATGTAGTGCTATGCACATAAATCTGATTACAGAGATGTATTTGGAAATAATGTGATAGTTTCTATGTGTGTTTTTTGTTGAAAAAAATAGGAGGTGAAGTTTTATGCCAACGAATAAAAAAGAAAGGGCTTTATTTGCTTTAATTACTGTAATAATTACAGTTCATGCTTATGTATTTTATAGTTTGTATGTTGTAAATGGTGTAACCCTTATGAATTTAACTGGTGCTAATAGTGTAATAAATGCTATTAATAAACTTGGCGGAGTTTATATGTTTGGACATTATTTACCTATATGGACAGTAGTTTTAGTAGAATTTTGTTTTGCTTATTTAGCAGAAATGTTAATAGGGCAACCTTTTTCGTTTAAAATGGCTTGTAAGAATTTTGATATAAAAAAAACTAATTCAGTACATTTCGAAACAGCAGTAATATGCGCTACTGTTGGAATAATGGTTCCTGTAATGAGTTTTATAGCAGCTTGGTTATATTATCCTTATTATACAGGATTTAATATGTTTACTTTGTTAGCAAATTGGTTAAAATTAATTTGTTTTAATTTTCCATTTGCATATTTTTCTCAATTATTCTTCATTCAACCATTTGTAAGACAAATATTTAAAACAATATTTAAAAGAAAATAATAAAAAAAGAAAATAATTGATTTTCTTATCACAAACTCAACTCTTTTGTATCTATTATTCTTGTTTTAACATTTCTTTTATTGAATATGCTATTTTTTCACTTAAAATTGGTGGCACTGAGTTTCCTATTTGAATTTGTATGTCTGTTTTAGATCCACAAAAAATATAATTATCGGGATAACTTTGTATTCTAGCTGCTTCACGGGCTGTTAAGCCTCTATTAGCATATGGATGTATGCATCTTGATGATGATATGCACGAAAAATTTCTAGTTATTGTCATGCCAGGTTCGTTAGGATTTAACCTGGCATATGTATTTCCATAACCAGATTTTGGCATTAAGTCATCCGGTAACAAATCTTTTACTTCCCAAACGCTTTTTCCTGTTGGGATATATTGCATCATTTGTTTAGCTTTATTACTATGATATGGCATTTCATGATTTTTAATAATTTCACAATTTTCTCTCATAATTCTTTGATATTCATTTTTGGGAGCGCTATTATATATTGTTAAATTATCTTCACTAAATGGCAAATCACTAATAGCTTCCCATAGTGTTATTGCTTTTGTTAAATTGTGTTCATTATTTAATGTGTGAGTTTTTTTAGGATATTTAATTTTTTTGTCTGTGTTGGTTCCTATAAAAATTACCCTTTGTCTTTGTTGTGGGACTCCATATTCAGCTGCATTCAATAATTTATATTCTACTTTATATCCTATTTCTTCAAATGAAGATAATATATTTTTTAATACATTTCCTTTCTCCATACTTAATATTCCAGCTACATTTTCCATAACAAAAAATTTAGGTTTTAACTCATTAACAATTCTTACATATTCCTTAAACAATTTATTTCTAGGATCGTCAATAAATCTTTTTCCTAGTGTGGAAAAACCTTGGCATGGAGGACCTCCAATTATAACATCAATATCTTTTTTTAAGTATCCAGTACCTTCTAGTAATTCTTCGCCTGTAATATCTGCAATATCTTTAACGATATATTTTACATTAGGATGGTTAATTACATATGTCTTTTTTGCTTGTTCCCAGATATCATTTGCACTTATAACATTAAAACCGGCATTTATAAATCCCGTTCCTAATCCTCCAGCACCTGCGAATAGTTCAATACAATTAAAATTGCTTTTCATGAGTACCTCCAGCTGTATATATATTATCATAATAAGTATAACATATATTAATATTTTTCGCACATATTTGTAGTAAATAAATTTTAAAATATGTTAAAATAAGTATGGAGGAATATTATGAAGTCAAATATACAAGAGAAGTTAGAGGAGTTTTTTGGAGAATCAGTTATAAACTTAGCGCGCAAATTAAATTATAGTGAAGATAATATATTAATACTGGAATCAAACGAGGCAAAACTTAAAGAATTATACCCTGAAACATATAGTAATCTCCTTTCATGCAAGCATAATAGAGATTCAAGAACAAGTATGGAGTACGCACAAGATTTAGTTAGTTCATGGGTTTTTGAAGATTACTTACTTCAAACTTTAAATGATGTTGGTTTAAATATAAGGTTAAGTGGTGAGGATAGAACTAGGAAATTACTTAAGTCTTCAAAAATAAAATCAAGCTCAGATTATTTTATAGAATATAAAGGCAAAACAGCTTTTATAGAATTAGCTAATGATTATACAGGATATTGGAAGAAAAATGGTCAATGCGATTTGAGAGATGATAAATATCTCCATATAAAAAGTGAGGGTGAAAAATCTAATTATTCTTTATTATTAGGAATTGACTTCGTTAATAATAAATTTTTTATAATAGATTTGAACTTGGATAATTTAAATGTTAAATATAGTGATTACTTTTTTGCTTATGGTAAACCTGCTTATTCTATAATGTTAGATAGTGTTGAATTTATAGATTTTAATGTTAAAAATATATGTTCAAAGATATTTGAAATAATGGATTAATTTCTAGTATTTATTAGTGAAATTAATTGACGATTATATGTTTTTAATGTATAATAATTATTGTTATAGGTAAATCAGATTATATTTATCTTTATATATTTGAAAGGTGGTATTTTAAGATGAATAAAAAATCAATTGATGAGAAAAATATACAAAAAAATAAAAAGGGTTCAGGTATGTCTAAAGAAAAAAAGAAGACAATTATATTTACTGTAATTTTATCTTTAATTGCAGCCGTACTTTTATGTTTATTTGCATATGATGGATTAAGTACATCTGGAGCTATTATGAAACCAGAGGTAAAAGAAATAATGAATAATTTTAAGAAGTACTATAATTCCGATAAGAGAACAGTTATATATTATGCTAGTACATCTTGTAGTTGGTGTGCGTTATTAACGCCAGAGTTAGAATTAATTTCAGAAGATTATGATATGGATTACTATTATGTAGATACATCAAAATTGCCATTAAAGCAGAGAAATGAAATAATGGATAAATTAGGAATTAAAAAGCATTCAACTCCAATTACTGTTGTTGTAGAAGATGGTAAAGTTATAGATAAATTAGAAGGATATGTATCTGGAACTGATTATGTTGAATTTTTAAAAGCTACAAAGGTGTTACCAGAAGATGCAGTTTATTCTGATGAGCAATACCTAACATTCATTGATTATGATGATTATGAGGATTTAATAAATAGTTCAGGACAGAATATTATTGTACTTGGACAAACAGATTGTCCGCATTGTATTGCTATAAAACCAGCTTTAAATAGTGTTGCAGGTAAATACGATTTAAAAATTAATTATATTAATATTGATGTATTATCAGAAGATGATTATTCTAGTTTTTCTAAAAGTTTGGATGAAATTGAATATAACGATCCAAAATATTTAGAGGACGGTTCATATGGCACACCATTAATTTTGGTTGTTAAGAATGGAAAAGTAAAAAATTATATATCTGGTGAAAGAACAACTTCTCAATTAGTTAGGGAATTTAAAAAAATAGGTTTAATTTCAGAATAAGGGGAAAAAATGAAGAAGAATACTTTTGATATTGTGAAAAAATTTTGGTTAGTGATTTTATTTGTAGTAGTTTTTATAGTTTTTATAGCTCTATTAATTGCTTCATCTGACAATAAAATTATAAATGATATAAAAGAATTTATATCAGACAATACAAAAGTATTATATATATCAAATAATAAAAATTATTCTGATTATCCAATAAAATTATTAAATAAATACGATATCGAGTATATGTATGTAAATAGCGAAAAATTATCACAGTTTGAGAAAACAAAAATAGAAAATTTAATCAACAGTAAATATTTATCTAATATTATAGTAATATTTAAAGATGGAGAAATTATTGATGCTATTATAGATTATAAAGATGAAGAATCTTTAAATAAGTTTTTTCAAAAATATAATATAATTCCAGAAGTTATAGGGGATATAGATAATATACTTACTTCTATACCAGATTTGTTAAATACAGATTTAACTTTATTATATATTCCTTATAAATATAGTGACGATATAGATTCTCAAAATAAAATATTAAAGCAAATTTGTGATAGATACGATATATCATATAAATCAATAGATGCATATTTACTTAGTTATGCACAACATGAAAAATTAAATTCACTTTTGCAAATAAGTTCTGTAGAAGATCAAATAGTTATTTTGATTAAGAATAAAAAAATTATCGGTAGTATAAGAGGTAAACATAGAAAAAATACATATATTGATAATTTTTATAAACAAGGTTTTATCGATGAGATAGATAATTACTTAATTGGAATAGAATATAATGCATTTAAGAGGTTATTAAATGATGAAAAGAATATTATAGTAATAGGTAAGGATGATTGCAAGTATTGTAAAGAAGTGGTTTCAACTTTAAATACGATTATTATTAATTATGATATTAAAGTCTACTATATAAATATAGTTGATTTAGAAAATAATATAGCTAAAAATGTTGAAAGAGATCTTTTAAATCTTGGTTATGATGATGGATTTACAACTCCAATAACTATAATTGTAGAATCAAATAAATTATTAGATTATATTATTGGATCTTCGGATGAAAAATATTTTGTTGAAAAATTTATTGAAAATGGTATAATAAAGTAAGAGGTGGTATTGTGAATGAAGTTTATAATCAATTAAAGCAATTTAAAAAGAAGTATCCATCAACTATTGCTTGGAGATTAAAAGTGCATTCTAAAGTAATTGAGAGACATTTAAATCCAGGTGAGATGGTTACTTATGCATTTCCAGCTCAAAAATCATATTCTTTTTTCGATATATTTAACACTTATGCTGTAGTTTTAACTAACAAAAGAATTTTACTCGCACAAAAGCGTTTGTTATTTGGATATACATATTTAGCTGTAACTCCTGATATGTTTAATGATTTAACCGTAAACACTGGTATAATTTGGGGTAAGGTAAATATTGATACAGTTAAAGAAACTTTAATACTTTCACATATATCAAAATATGCTATGAATGATATTGAAACTAGTATAACAGAATACATGATGGAAGAGAAAAAAAAGTATGTAATGGATATTGAAGATAGATAAAATCTATCTTTTGTTGTATGGTGTGTGATTATGAATATAAAAGGAAAATTAATAGTATTATTTATATTTTTAATTATTTTAATATTTGGTTTAAGATTTATACTTAGTATAAATAGTTTAAGTTATAAATTAGTATATGATGATAAAATTTTTAATATAAAGGAAGTATATAATAATGAAAAGTATTATATAGAAATTAAAACATCTAGTAGTATTTTTCCATTTTATATATATAAAGATTTGAATAGTAAAAGAAAGGTTATAGATCAAATTTACTATTATAATGATTATTCATACGAGTGTATATTACCAATAGTTAATAATGAAGTTATTACTGATATGGTGTGTAAAAAAAATAATATTTTATACAATTATAGTGATATAATTGGTGAGGATGACAAATTGGATAATTATGTTAATTCAATAATGTTATATAACAAAGATAATTTTATTGATAATACATCAAAAATTGTTAATTTAGGTACAGTACAGATATATGAAAATAATAGTATTGATAATATTTTAGCTATAACAACATATAAAGGTCTTATAGTATCTGGAAAAGAGATTAAACTATTCAATGAGGATATATACAACAATAAAATAAGTACTTTTGTAGATCATTATTATTTAATTGCAGATTATGAAAATGATTACGACTTTAATTATTTTTATGTAGTAAACCTTTTGAATGGTGAGAAAAAACAAATAAAATCCAAAGAAAATATTTCTTTAGATTCTTATATACAAGGAATTGTAGATAACAAAGTTTATTTATATGATAAAGATAATGAAGTTCAATATGAAATAGATGTTATTAAAAATAAAATTAATATTGTATCTTCATCTTCAAATATTAGGTATTATACTAATAAAAAATGGGAATCTATGAGTAAAATAAAAGCAAATAAAGAAATATATTTTGATTACAGTACTTTAGATAATATATTTACTGATTATGACTATGTATATGAAAGTGATAATTATTATTATTTACTAAAAAAAGAAGGGGCTTTATATGATTTATATAGAGTTGATAAAAAGCATATAGAATACTATAAATTCATTGCTAAAATTCCAACTAATTTAATTTATTATAATAATAATTATATTTACTATTCATTTGATGATAAAATATATTACTATGATGATATGTCTGGCTTGAAAACACTTGCTTTGGATACAGAATTAAAGTTCAATAGTACTATAAAATATTATATATATTAAAATTAGCTATATATGTAATAAAAAGTTGGTAAAAATAATATATTTTTATTGACTTTTTAATTATTTTTTAGTATTATTTTAGTTGGTACATTTAATCCCACATTTAGTAAGTCCTGGGAAAACTTATTATATGTAAAGGAGAAAGGAAATATATATGAAAAATTCTTATATGCAAAAAAAGGAGACAGTTGAGCGTAATTGGTATGTTATTGATGCTGAAGGAGTAAGTTTAGGTCGTTTAGCAACTAGAGTAGCTGATGTATTACGCGGTAAGCATAAACCAACTTACACACCACATATCGATTGTGGAGATTATGTAATAGTTATAAATGCTTCAAAAGTTAATCTTACAGGAAATAAATTGAATGATAAGATTTATTACAATCATTCAGGTTATACTGGAGGATTAAGAGAAAGAACTGCAAAAGAAATGAGAGAAAAATATCCAGTTGAGATGGTTGAAAGAGCTGTAAAAGGAATGATACCTCATACTAGATTAGGTCGTCAAGTAGCTAAAAAATTATTTGTTTACGAGGGTAGTGAACATCCTCATATGGCACAAAAGCCAGTAGAAATGAAAGTTAAATAAGGAGGGTTTTAAATGGCAAAAGTATTTATAGGAACTGGAAGAAGAAAATCATCAGTAGCTCAAGTAAAAATGACTGCTGGTACAGGAAAAATAACTGTTAATGGTGTAGATGTTGATGAATTTATGCCATATGCAACTTATGTAATGGATTTAAAACAACCTTTAGTAGCTACTAATAACGAAAATAAATTTGATATAGAAGTAAAAGTATCTGGTGGTGGGGCTAGTGGTCAAACTGGTGCAATCCGTCTTGGAATTACTAGAGCTTTACTTAAATATGATGAAGGAAACGAAGATAATGAAGATAGCTATAGAAAAATATTAAAGAAAGCTGGATTTATTACTCGTGATCCTAGAGTTAAAGAGCGTAAAAAACCTGGTCTAAAAGCTGCTCGTAGAGCACCTCAATTCTCAAAGCGTTAATATTTTACAGTTTTTATAAATCATACAAATCTAGTATTTGTATGGTTTTTTAACATACAATACAAAATATATTTAAACTTTGTGATTAATTAGTGATTTTGTCTCATTTTTTAAAATGAATAATTAGTAATTTTGTCCTATTTCTATTCTATTTTT
>CANQFF010000040.1 GCA_947598345.1 uncultured Bacilli bacterium | reverse complement strand
ATCTTGGATACCCCATATACATAGTACCTTTAGTAATAATACCACCTATCCCTTCTTTTCCATATTTTGTACTAGAAATTATATCTTTTAAATCTATATTTTTATTTATATCAGCTAAACTCATTCTGCTAGCTATTATAGCTGGATCTAATGCGTGTATATTTATTCTTTTAGGACTAGATGCAAAATTCGCACCTGCTCTAATTAATTCTTCATAATTTGATTGGCAAGCTCCTGCTATAATAACAAGTTTATCATGACTTTTTTCAAACTTTCTAGCTTCTTTAACTGCTTTAACAAAATTACCGCTATTCTTATAACTATTTATATCTTCGATACCTCCTTTTTTCTTATAATAAGCATCATGACCAGTTATGACAAGAATATTAGGATTATATTCTTCTAAATATTCCCTTATTTTTGAAGGAAAATCTGATTCATCCTCACATATACCCATAGCCATTAAATTAACATTATTATAGTATTTTAAGCACCTATCTAAATATTCACTATCACCATCTATATGAAGAATTTTTCCTGGCAAATAAAAATAGTCATCTCTATCTAAATTAGTACTGTCCTTAATTCTTTCAACAACATCTGAATCATCACTTTCTTTAAAACTTGTTTTAACTAAATCTTCCATTTCACTATCAGCATACAGTCTAATATTAGCTCCTTTTAAATAACATATATTATT
Organism: uncultured Bacilli bacterium; assembly: GCA_947598345.1. GTDB lineage: Bacteria > Bacillota_I > Bacilli_A > RF39 > UBA660 > UMGS1613. Next base: position 8,910 of record CANQFF010000040.1, on the reverse strand, counting down.
TTCAATACTAATTACTTTAAAAATCATATCATTTTTATGAGATATTCTTGTTACATAATCACCTACTTTTATATCCATATTATCACCAATTAATTATATGTATAATATTTTATAATATAACAAAAATAATAAAGGTGAATAGTATGTTTATATATATAGCAATACTTTTATCTAAAATAGTTGAAAATGCACTTGCCACATTGAGATTAATTGTAGTAGCGAATGGTAAGAAAAAATTAGGAGCTTTCTTACAGGGTATAATTGCGCTTATATGGGTATTTGTAACAGGAATTGTTATTATAGATATAAATAAAGATATATTAAAAATAGTCTTCTTTTGTGCTGGATCAATAATAGGTTCATATTTAGGAAGTATAATTGAAGAAAAAATCGCATTAGGTAATAATATGTTTATATGTGTGGTAAGAGAAAAATATGAAAACAATGTTAAAAGAAAATTAAAAAACTATCAAATAACTACACTTTGTGAAAAAAATAATGAATATTCCGTTCTTCTAATATTATTAAAAAGAAAAGAAATAAGTAAAATAAGTAAAATTATTAAAAATATAGATCCTAAAGCAATAATTATTAGTGAAAAGGCAAAAACAATTCATAATATAGTCTAATGTAATATAATAAAAAAGTTTAATTTAATAAACTATACTAGGTGGCAAACCAATTTGAGGTTATATTTACCTTGAACAAAGCGAAAGGAATGAAACTTTTTTATGAAAAGATGGTGTCGTGGTAGAGGCTTATGGTGGATTTTGCTAATAGGTTTTAGTTTACTTTTATTTTATCAATTAATACTTACTATATTTATATTTACTAGATTTAATTTCTTTTTAATATTTATCTTTTTATTTTTAATATTTTTTTCTTTCTTTAGAATACTATGGTAATTTTGTCGATTAATATAGTGAATAAACCATTATAATCATTACTATTATAATGATAGGAGATGATTTTATGATTATACCAACAGTTATAGACAAAGTAAATAATAGTGAAAGAGTATACGACATATATTCAAGATTATTAAAAGATAGAATAATTATTATAAATGGTGAGATAGATAACAATTTATCCAATTCCGTAGTCGCACAATTATTATATCTAGATTCACTAAATAATGAAGATATTAGTATATATATAAACTCTCCAGGAGGAAGTGTTACTGATGGAATGGCAATTTATGATACTATAAATTATATAAATAGTGATGTTTCTACTATTGGTATGGGGTTATGTGCATCTATGGCAGCATTTATATTAAGTAGCGGTAAAATAGGAAAAAGATACATTTTACCAAATAGTGAAGTTATGATTCATCAGCCTTTAGGTGGAGCGCAAGGGCAAGCAACAGAAATAAAAATTGCTGCAGAGCACATTCTTAAAACAAAAGATAAATTAAATAAAATATTAGCAAATAATACAGGAAAAAGTTTAGATATAATAGAAAAAGACACTGATAGAGATAACTTTATGAGTGCTGAAGAAGCTTTAAATTATGGTATCGTAGACGATATTATAAAAAACAAAAAATAACCCAACGGTTATTTTTTTTTAGTCAAATAAACTAAGTTGATTAGATTCACTCATACCATCAAAAATTCCCATACTCTTCATTCTATCTAAAAGTGTTAATGATATCTTTGAACGATATTGAACTTCTTCAACACTAAGAAATGGTCTTTTTTCTCTTTCTTCAACTATATTATTAGCAACTGTATCACCAAGACCATCTATACTTGAAAATGGTGGATATATACTAGTATCATCCTTAACCCCCCACACGGTAGCAGCACTCTTATTTAAATCAATTGGTAAAAACTTAATACCTCTTGCTGTTGCCTCTAAACAAACTTTTAAACTTTCAAGTTGACCAATTTCTTTATTTGTAGCTTCATATCCTTTATTTTGTATTTCTAATATTTTAGCCCTAATTGCATCATATCCTTTAATCATAACCTCTACATCTACATCAGTTGCTTTACTAGTAAGCCATGAAGCATAGAAATAAACTGGCATATGAACTTTATACCAAGCAATTCTAAATGCACTTATTACATATGCAGCTGCATGTGCCTTTGGAAACATGTATTTAATCTTTCCACAAGAATCTATAAACCATTTAGCTATACCAGCATCTTCCATAATTTTTTTATGTGTTTCCCAAGTTTCTGGATCTTTTGAAGCCTTTCCCTTACGAACAAATTCCATTATTTTAAATGCTTTTATTGGTTCTACTCCTTTATACATCAAATAAACCATAATATCGTCACGACATCCAATTACCTCTTTAAATGGGACAACATTATTTTTTATTAATTCTTGAGCATTTCCAAGCCAAACATCAGTACCATGAGATAAACCTGATATTTTAATAAGTTCCGAAAAAGTAGTCGGTTTTGTCTCAGACACCATGCTTATTGTAAAATTGGTACCAAATTCTGGAATCCCAAGTGTACCTGTATCATTAAGAATTTGATCAGTAGTAACACCTAGTGCTTTAGTAGAAGTAAATATACTCATAGTTTCCTTATCATCAAGAGGTACTTTTAATATATCCGTACCAGTTAAATCTTGTATCATTCGAAGTTGAGTTGGATCTGAATGCCCAAGTATATCTAATTTTAACAAATCTTGATCAATAGCATGGTAATCAAAGTGTGTTGTTCTCCAAGGACTTGTATTATCATCTGCTGGGAATTGGAATGGTGTAAAATCAGATACATCCATATAATCAGGGACTACAACTATACCACCTGGATGCTGACCAGTAGTTCTTTTTACACCTGTACATCCAATTGCAAGCCTTTCTATTTCAGCACTCCTCATAACTATATTTTTATCTTCACAATAACCCTTAACAAAACCATATGCCGTTTTATCAGCTACTGTACCTATCGTTCCAGCACGATATACATTATCCACACCAAATAATACTTTAGTATATTCATGTGCACTAGCTTGATTTAAATCAGAAAAATTAAGATCTATATCAGGTACCTTATCTGCATTAAAGCCAAGGAATGTAGCAAATGGTATATCTTGTCCATCTTTATACATTTTTTCACCACAATTAGGGCAAATTTTATCAGGTAAATCAAATCCACTTGAATAATTAGCACCTAAATCATTACCATCATCATCTTTAAAAATACTTTTCTTACAATTTAAACATCTATAATGAGGGGGCAAAGGATTTACCTCTGTTATACCCATCAATGTAGCAACAAAACTAGAACCTACAGATCCTCTCGAACCAACCAGATAACCATCATCATTAGAATGTTTAACTAACCTCTGAGATATCAAATAAATAGGATCAAATCCACCACCTATAATACCTCCTAAACTCTTTTTAAGTTTCTTTTCTAAAGATTCGTCGTCTAACTTCCCGTCCTCTTCTTTCCAATTTTCTTTAATATATTCTCTCAACATATCTTTTACAGAATCAAAACCTTCAAGTATTTTATCGTGCATAAAAGAATATGTTTTACTTTCTAAATCATCTTCACTTACATTATCCTTCAACATTTTATCTTTGCAACACTTATAAACGATATCACCATAAAGCTCAGTTGAAATTCTAGCTTCTATATTGTATGGTAACGGATTACCATACCATTCTGATGCTTTTGTATATACCATATCAGTAACTACTCTAGGACAATCTAGATAAGACTTACCATCATCACTTTTTACTCGTGGCGAAAACGGTATACCACCAGTATCTATTATTACTTCTATTTCATCAACCATATCAAGTATTTTATTAGTATTTTCAACTACTATTTCATATGATAAATCACTACCCAAAAATTCAAAATCTTCAAGCATTTCCCTAGTAGTTCTAAAATGTTGTGAAGGAATTTTTGTTATGTTACTTTTTGCTAGTGGATGTCTACCTCCACCTGGTACCTTTTGATTAACTATAATTTCTCTATATATTTTATCTTCTCTCGTAAAATGATGAACATCCCCCGTTGCCACAATTATCTTACCAGATTCTTTAGTAGCATTTACTATTTTTCTTATATGATTTTGTATCTCTGTTTCATTACTAAAATCACTTGTTTGAATCAAATGATTATATACTTCTGGAGGTTGTACTTCAACATAATCATAAAAATTTATAATATTAGTTAATTCTTGTCCTTCTTTACTTCTAGCCTCTATAAAAACTTCTGATTCATAACATCCACTACCTATTATTAAGCCCTCCCTTAATTCTTCAAGTTTGCTTCTAAGAATTCTAGGAGTTTTATATAAATAAACTGTATTAGCTAATGAAATTATTTTAAATAAATTTTTTAAACCTGTTTTATTAAGTGCAATAGCATTAAAATGATAAGATCTACCAAATTTATATATTTCATCTTTAGATACTAACTTATCTAAATCCTTTATACTTTTAAAATTTTGAGATTCTAATTTTTGAAGCATTTTATTAAATACTAAAGCTGTACCTTCAGCATCATAATCAGCTCTATGATGTGCGTCCTCTTCCCAAGGAACATTATATCTTTTTACTAAAGCAGATAAACTATGCCTAGCAAAACCTTGATCTAAAGTTCTAGATAACTCTAGTGTATCAATAACAGTGTTGTTAAACTGTCCCAAATTGTACTTTTTCATTGCCATTTCAATAAATGAAATATCAAATTTTGCATTATGAGCAACCATTGGTAGATTTCCTACCCAATCTAAAAATTTCTTAGTTACAGTTTCTTCATTATCTTTTCCTTTAACCATGTCATCAGTTATACAAGTTAATTCCGTTATTTTATCTGGTATATGTCTATTTGGATCTATTAACTCATCAAATCTATCTATTATATTGCCATCACAAATTTTTACCGCTCCAATTTCAATCATTTGATCAGACCCACCAGCATTAAATCCTGTTGTTTCAGTATCAAATACTACAAAAGTTGTGCCTTTAAGCAATAAATCACTTGGTCTTATAACTATATTAACTGTATCATCTACAAGCACTAATTCTGTTCCATATAATCCCTTAAAATGATCCTTAGGATCTTCTATTTTTTTATTATGGGATTTTATTATTTCATATGCAATAGGAAAAGCTTGACACCCACTATGGTCTGTTATAGCAACTCCCTTATATCCCATTTCTATAGCCCTACTTACCAATTCACAAGTATGTTTTCCAAGATCAACCTTTGTAAGGCCATCCATTTGACTCATCATAGTATGAGCGTGTAATTCTACTCTTTTTACCTCAGCATCATCAATCAATTTTTCTTCTTTTTTATCACTATAATTTATATTTAAAACACTTAATACATCTTCATTTGAGAATTTATCCTCTTTGATTGAACCTCTAATTTTATACCAGTTACCTACTTTTAATAAACTAGATAATCTTTTTGTTTCCTCATCACCATTTACAAAAATTTTAGCATATATACTATCAGTTCTATCAGTTATTTTAAGGGTAAATATCCTAAGATCAGTCTTTGTTTCTCTTATATCCATTCCGAATAATTCTACTTCAACAGTAATACTAGAAACTTTACCAGTTATAGAATCTATTCTAGATTCTTTTGTATCTATAATATCTCCTAATATTACATTTGGGTCATCAACAGTTTCTTTTCTCTTAGGACTATAATTTTTCTTCCAAGACTGATATTTATTTTCTACAGGAGTTTCATTTAGTCTTGATAAATCGATATCACTTGTATCAATTTTTGAATTTTCAATTTCTTCTTGAATTTTTAAAGATTCCTCTTCATCTACTAAAAGATTTATGGTTATATTTTTATATCCGACTCTATTTAAAAATTCTTCTAAATCTAATTTATGAACTTCAATTCTCTTTAATTCAGCTACATTATCGACATATATTAATATATTATCTTCTAAAATTTTAATTTTATTACCCACAAACATTTTTAGCATATTATTAGAACCTATATTCTCTAATGCGTAATTTATATATTCCATGATCAAATCTTTATTTTCATTTTTTGGATTAATTATAATATTTACATTATCAATATTACTAAAAGATTTACTCAATTTTTCAGTAATCTCACAGTAACTATCTATATTTAAATTACTATTAACATCTATATAAAAACAATAACTTGTTTTATCTTTATTACCAACTATTTTAACAAGTTGGGCATCCTCAAGTTCACTAATACATTTGATAGACAAATCCAACTTATCTACAAGTTTTTTCATTTTTACTTCCATTTTGACCCTCCTTAAATAGTATAACAAAAATTAAAAATAATGAAAAGAAAAAAACCAAAGTAACTTTGATTTTTGACTATTTATTTTTTCTTTTATGTCCGTAATCGTCCATGTAACTAGGATAGTAATACATATTTCTCTCAGGATTTTTCCTATGTTGGTTTATTCTAGATTGTACTTTTACCTTTAATGGAGTTTGCTCTATAATTGATTTTTCCAAATTATATAATAATTCATTTCTATTCAAATACTTACCTGGTTTTAAATCAGTTTCAACATCACCTAATTTATAGTCAACAGAAGATGAACCAATTTTACCATATAAAGCCATTTCACCATCTTTACTTTCTTCCAATCTAAGCCTAGTACATTCTTTTAAAGATTGTTTTAGAGCTGGAATTGTATTTTTTGATAGACCATACATATCTTTTGAATCAGTAACAAAATATTTAGCTCCTTTATTAGATTCTGCATATCTATCAAGTGCAGATAATATATCATCTTCATTAATATATTCACCACTTGGAATTTTTATAGGTAAATCAACACTTGTTTTTTGCCAATAACCATTTTCACGATGATGTGTATCACTATACGAATATTGTGAATCATTATTTTCAATTGGCTCTAACTTAATACTATCAACTTGATCTGAATTTACAGAGGCAACTCTATATACAACTTGTGACAAATCATCCAACTCATCAACTCTTATATCATCACCAAAAGAAGAATATGCTGGATCTGAATTTGGATGTGAATCCATTTCTTGAATTAATCCATCTATACTATAATCATCAATATTATCATTAAAACCATAATCAGAAATATTTTCATCCTCACTACCTTTATTATCAAAAGGTACCTCTTCTGCCAATAGATCTATAACACCAATATCTTCCTCAGATAAATGGTCAATTGGGGTATCTTCACTAGGTAATTCAACTTCTTCTGTATCTTCTAATGGCTCAACAAATTCCTCAGCTTCTATATCTACAAATGATGATTCAACTTCTTTTGGATTTTCTAATGGTTCTGTTAACTCTTCAGCTTCTATATCTTCAGTAGGTAGTTCAAAATCATCTGTATCTTCCATTTCTATACCTAATGGCTCTTGCAAATCTTCGGTTTCAGTATCTATAGGTATTTCTACTTCCTCTGGATCTTCCATTTCTATATCTATTGGCTCTTGCAAATCTTCAGTTTCAGTATCTATAGGTATTTCTACTTCCTCTGGATCTTCCATTTCTATATCTATTGGCTCTTGCAAATCTTCAGTTTCAATACCCACAGGTATTTCTACTTCCTCTGGATCTTCCATTTCTATATCTATTGATTCTGACAAATCTTCATTATCCTTATCTACAGGTACTTCAACTTCTTCTGAATCTTTAACCTCTATATCTAATGGTTTTTCATCAGTTACATCATCTATACCAGTTGAAGCCACATCTTGGGAAACTTCTACATTATTATTTTCTTCAACAACGAATTGTTTTGGTACAACATCAAAACTTATTTCGTCATCTTCATGAGTAGTATTATAATTATTTACTGCAGCTATTTCCTCATCATTAAAAGTAATATTATCTATATTACGATTCACTTCATCCAATTTACTTCGTACATCTAATATTTTTTTTCTTGTTTCGTTTAGTCTATCAGTTAAAGCTTCAAAATTATTATTATTTTCAAAAGAATATCTATAATTAAGCATCCTATCTCTTAATTCATCATAAGTATTCATAAGATCTTCTAATTCAAATTGCAAACTATTTTTTTGATACATTAATCCTGCTTTATTATTAAGTTTTTCCCTCACTTGTACCAATATACCTTTATTATTTATAATTGATAACTCATTTTCTAATCTTCTTTTTTCTTCTTCTAATTCTTTTAGTCTAGCTGTTATTTTCTGTATTTCAGCACTGTTATCCATTTTATCCCTCCATTTAAAATCATACCAAGTATTTTAGCATACATTACCTTTTTCGTCAAATTTTTGTTATTTTTCAAATATAAATCTATTCATTATATACTCAAGTTCACTATTATCTTTAATTTCACTTAAAATTATATTACCATTTTCTTTTTTTTCAGTTACTATAAGTATATCCAATGGTTTAGAAGTCGTCATCAAATACAAATAATTAATACTGTGAAGACTCATTTTATCAACTATCATATATTCCTTACCATTAGATAGTGTTATTACTTGACCTGCACTTAACATTATATCCCTTCCTATCCATTTAAATATTTGCATTCTAAAGAATAATCTTCTTTTACAACATAACTTACAGTATCGTTAATTATACTTTTATCTGTATTTGGATTTTTTAAATCACTATTCATATTACTATATGGTATTAAATCTTCTACAGAAATTTTTATAGTATATCCAACATTAGATAGCTCTATAAATTTATCAGTATTTGAATATATATATGTCCTACCTGCCAAGCACAATGTATCTACAATTTCTTCATATTTTTTTTCATCGTCCTTGCTTGCAATTTTTATAAATGATGGAAATACTAGCAAGAAGATAGCTACTAGCACAACTACAATAGCAGTAAGTTCTATTATTGTAAACCCCAATGTTGTCAACTTAAGCTCTTTTTTCTTTGTTTTTAAACATTTTTGCTTCATATGTTCCTCCTCAAATTACTT
>CANQFF010000039.1 GCA_947598345.1 uncultured Bacilli bacterium | reverse complement strand
AATTTTTATTTTCTTTTAAACCCGCAAACTCAAAAATATATGGTGTCTTAAGTAATTCTTCTGGTTGTTTTTCAATTTTGTTTTTTTGCGATTCAGTGATTATTTTATTCTTATCTGGTGATATCAAATATCTATCATAGAGTTTAGTATTGATTTGCCTATTTAATTCTCTATAACCCCAATTAGATTTAATTGCTTCTTGTTCGTAAAAATCTCTTTCTTCTTTTCTATCTATTCTAATTAGTTCTTGAAAATGTGTCCAAGACAATTCAGTCGGCACTGCCGACCAAATTGGATAGAACTCATAAAATTTTCGCATTCTTCTTATACTAACAGAAGAAAAACCACTTCCAAATTCATTCGTAAGTTTACTAGATAAAACATCTATTATTTTTTTACCATAACTTGCTTTTGTACTATTTTCGGATAATTCATATGTTATTTTTCCTACATACCAATATACTTCCGTCATTGTAGTATCTATATGTTTAAACATTTTTTCTCTAGCAATTATTATTTTATTTCGAATATCTTGATAAATATTTTCAATATTTGTTAATTCATTTTCATTATTTACTATCATTTCATTTTTCTTATTCATTAAATAATCACCTTACTAATTCCTATTTTCATCTTTAACTTCTAACAATTCTACTTCTTTTATAAATTTATCATAATCAGATACATATAGTTTTTCTTGTTTTAATCTATATTTATCATATTATTTTTGAGCTAGTTCTTGTGCTATTTTCGAGATATCTTACCATCATTTTTTAATATCTCTTTTCCATTAAATTGTAAAAAAGCATTCAAACTTTCTAACTATCACTCAGTAATTGCATTATGATTTTCTGCTTGATATTCAACAAAATCTAAATACATTGCAACAATTATATTTTAATCATTTAATTCTTTTCCATTTAAATAGTTTTTAGCTATATCAACTATAGACAAAACCTTTACTCTATCTACTATTTTAAATATCTGATAGTCATATAATTTTTAAAATTAATTTTCTTGTTCTACAACAACCACTTTAGTTTAAGCTGATCTTACTTCAGCTTTATAAAATTCTTGAAATGAATCTTGAAATGATTTAATTATATCATATATATCCATCCCATTTTCATCTGTATATTTTTCTGATTCTCCTGGATTATCTTCCTTTATAATATCCCATGGACTGACTAAATTATTATCTTCTAGAATATTATTATTTTTAAAAATATCTTTATAATTTTTTGTTTCATCTTTAAAATATACAAACATTTCATTATATTTGTACTTTCCTATTTCATCTCCAGTAAAATGATTGCCTACACCAAAAATCACTAAACCATCATTAATTAACACATCACTAACTGGATCTAAAATTTTTTTTAATATTTCTTTTGAAATACCATCTAAATAATAAACATCATTATGTGTTTCTTCTATTATTACAGCTCCATCTTCAGTTGACTCTTTTACTACTGTTTCATCTTTTAAATTACAAGGAACTTCAAAAAATAAAAATAATCTATCATTATCTTTTTGCTTATCAACAAAATCATATATTAATTTAAGTATTTTATTTGCATTAACATTAGCTCTGATATATTTTAGACCTTTATCTTGTTCGATAGAATATCCCTCTTTTAAAACTTTAGAATCTTTAATTTTACTTCCTTTTACAAATTCTAACATGTTATCACCTCTTGATATGCATTTACATTATACTACAAATAATCAGAATAAAGTGCTTTTATTACATTCTCATATTCTCCTAATATCTTAATATTACGATTAATTTAGCATGTTTTATTAACTTGATAAATAATGTCTTTATTATTTTGAGAAATATTTGTTAAGACAACTTCAATAAGTCATATTATCCTTAAAAATTCTTTTTTAAAAGCTTTTAATTTTTTATATTCATAAACAGTCGTATCTATATTAATACATTTTTATTATCAAATAAAATTAGTAATTATTAGTTTATGTAAAGCTCTGGTCATTGAAACATATAGAAGTTTTAAATCAATTACATTATCTTTAAAATTATTTCTATTTGCTATTACTACTGCATCAAATTCAAGACCTTTAGATAAATAACTTGGAAGTATATTTATATTATTATCAAAATTAATATTATCTTTATCCATTAAATTTATATATATTAGGTATAATTATAATCTATTGCTTGAATTCTTCTAATATTACAACCTCGTAAATTAATACTATCATATCGAATACCACCTAATAAAGTAAAATCTATATTTGCAGGTGTTTTTGATAAATCTAATTCACCATCAGCAATATATATAATCCCTACAATTCTTCAAAGAAAATATCACTTAAATCCAATGAAAATAATCTATCTTGTATTGAATTTTTAATTTTTCTAAATTTAGTTAAAATCAATTTGCTCATTTTAATTTATCACATATAAACAACTTTATAGAGCTATAAATACCTTTTATCTATCCGTTAAAATAGTATAATTAAAATCTTCATCATTTACTATTACAAAATCAAATTCTTTTTCATGACTTAAAACATTAATTCTAAATTGACTACTTCTTTTTTCATCATATAATTCTGTATCATCTCTATTTAATTTTTCTGTTCTAATTTTTCTTCTTTTTATTTCATTATTTATATCACACTTTAAAAATACAGTCAATGAAGTATCTTTTTCATGATCCAAAAACACTGTACCGATACCTTCAATAACTGTCAAAAAATAATCAGATTTTAACTGTCTTATATTGTTTTTTTCCTTATATCTTCTTGGAAAATAGTAACAATCTATACCATGATCTATATTATAGATAATTTCATATATATTTTTCAAAAAATATGTTTCTAAATTAGATGATGTATATCTACCCTCGTATTGTACACCATTTTCATTCCATTTATTAATTGAATTTTTTCTTAAAGTTGTATCAGCCATAAAATCATCTGTTGATATTATATTAATATGTCCATACTTAGAAGCAATATCAGATATTTTATTACTAAGAGTAGTTTTACCACTTCCACCATTCCCGCATATATATATTTTATTTAAATTATTCAACTTACAATAATCTATTAATTTTTGAGCTAATTGTTCTACTTTCATAAATCCTTTCTTTCACCGCAATTACTATACAAATTTATCTTATAATTATATCTTCCCTACCTGGTCCTGTTCCTATAAATTTAATTTTAGTATTTGTTAATTCTTCAATTCTATTTACATATTTTTTAGCATTATCTGGTAATTCATCATAACTTTTACAACTACTTATATCACCAAAATTACCATCAAATTCTTCATATATAGGTTTACAATTATTCAAAAAAATCTAAATTAGTACTAAAATATTCTTCTCTTTTTCCTTTGTAATCATAAGCGACGCAAAGTTTAATTTTATCTAATTTTCCAATAGTATCCAAGTGATTTAACGCTATTCCTGTAATACCATTTAACATAATAGCATAATTAAGAGCAACTAAATCTAACCATCCACAGCGTCTTGGCCTTTTAGTTGTTGTTCCATATTCGTGCCCTAATTCTCTTATTTTATCTCCAATCTCATCATTTAACTCTGTTACATATGGGCCTTCACCTACACGAGAAGAATAGGCTTTAATTACACCATATACATCATTTATATATCTAGAGCCAATTCCAGTTCCAGTACAAACACCACCAATAGTAGGATTACTAGATGTTACATAAGGATATGTTCCAAAATCTATATCAAGTAAAGTTGCTTGAGCACCCTCACATAAAATTTTTTCTCCATTTTTTATTGCTTTATGCAACATCGTAGTTGTATCACATATATAAGGTTTTAATATCTTTGAGTACTCCTTATATTCTTTATATATTTTGTCAAAATCCATTTGCTCATAACCATACACTTTTAAAATAACATTTTTATTTTCAATATTAATTTTTAATAATTTTTTAAAATTACTACTAATAAAATCTTCCATTCTTATACCTGATCGTTCAAACTTATCTGAATATGCAGGACCTATTCCTCTTTTTGTTGTACCTATTTTTCTTTCTTTTCTTATATCTTCTAACATACCATCAAGTTCTATATGATAAGGTAAAATTAAATGAGCTTTATCACTTATATATAAATTATCAACAGTATAACCATTCTCCTTTAAGTTATTAATTTCTTCAATTAAAACTTTAGGATCTATAACAACACCATTTCCTAAAATAGCTTTAACATCTTTATTTAGTATTCCACTAGGAACAAGATGAAAAGCAAATTTCTTGCCATTTACTTCGATTGAATGACCGGCATTATTGCCTCCTGAAAATCTAACAGCATATTTACTATCTTTTGACAAATAATCTATTATTTTCCCTTTTCCCTCATCACCATAAAAGGCTCCTAAAACAACATCTACCATACTACCATCTCCTACATATATTTTAACTTATTTAGCAATTTTAATCAATTGTAACCTAATTATTTATTTTTTTTAATTTTTGTTTATTCATTTCTTTTTCTTTATCGAGTTTTTTATTCATATTATTTAGTTTTGCCTGACTAATTAAAAGCTTTTTTTCCAAATCATTAATTTTTTCTAACATATCAGCATATTCCGGCAATATTTTATTATATTCATTAAACATACTATTAAAATTTTCTTTTAATTTTTTTATTTCACTTAAAGAATCAGATAAAACTAAATTAGTATATTCTACCTTATCTTTTACATTAGCAATTTTGTTAGATATATCTTCATATTTATAATTTATAACTATTTTTTCACGAGTTTCAAAACTTTTATTAAGCTCTTTTAATCCTTTATTAATCATTGTCGTTCCTAAAGCTATACCAAAAAGGCTTTTACCAGTAAATGGTATCGTTATAATACCTCCAGCAATTCTAAGAAGTGAAGAAAGAATTTTAGCATGACTAATATACTCCGTTTTTTTACTTATTTGTTTTTCAAAATATGAAGCTTGTTTATTCATATCATCTATTATTTTTTGCTGATTTTTTAATTCATAAGCAACCATATTTTCTATACTTTCCGTTTTGTTTAATATTTCCTTATCTTTTTTAAACTTTATTTTAATTTGAGATTGATTATCAGATATACCAACTTTATCTTGATTTTTATTTATTATAATGACACCATTAATTTTTTCTAGTTCTTTTTTACAAACATTTATCATCATTTCAAGTTCATTTAATGAAGATAAAGATTTACTATATTCAATATTATCTATTAGTTTAATACTTTCTAATATTGAAAATTCACTCAAATCATATTTATTTCTTACATTAGAATATTGAATTTTTAATTTATCAATATCTTCTTTTAATTTCTTATATTTTTCTTCTGATTCATTTATACCTTTATTTTTTATCTTTACTTCAATTTTTATTTCAGATATGTCATTTTTAATTTTATTTATATTTTCTAAACTTTCTTTTATAAATTTATTTGTTTCTTTTAAAACAATATTTTCACTTTTAGCCTTATACTCTTCTTTTTTTAAATTAATTGATTCCGCCAATTTAACTGTCTTACTTTCTATTTTATTAATTTTTGAACTATCATATCCAGGTTTTATTTTATGTATATTTAATGCTTTACCTTTTTTTACATTATCTAAATTTCGTGGTTTTAAACTAATACTATCTTTTTTATTTAAATTATTGACTACAATACTTCTATTATCTATTATTTTTTTATTTTGATTAGGAATATTTTCAGGTTTAGGTATACCAACCTTCTTTTTTACTCTTATAAATACTTTTTGTTTTGTTTGAATGTTAGTTTTAACTTTAGAATTATTTAATAGATGGTTATACTTTCTATATAATACACCATTATTTTTTAATCTTCTAAATATTTTTAAATTTTTAAAATTATCTTCTTCTTTTTGTTTCTTTTTTCTATATCTTAATCTATAAAGCATACTTATAATTCTATCTTTTATTGAACCTTTTGCTCCTCTATTACCATCCATTTTTATCACCAACATAATTATATCATTTATTATAATTTTATAAAATTAAAAAGTACTATTTTAGTACTAATTAAATTTACCTATTTTATTAAAAGGAAATAATCTTATAGTTGTTGTCCCAACGATATTTTTTTTATTTATTAAACCTATTCTAAAATCTCTACTATCTGAAGAGGCACTTCTATTATCTCCCATTACAAAATAATAATTTTCAGGTATCTCATCTAAATTATATATAGAGTCTAATGTAAAATTACCTGTTCTAACTAAAGATACATCTTCTATTATTTCTCCATTAATATATAATTCGTTATCTTTATATTCTATTGATTCACCAGGTAATCCAATAATTCTTTTTACAATTTTTGTATTATTAACTTTTATTACAACTACATCAAATCTTTTATAATTTCTATCAAGTTTATTTAAAATTAATATATCTCCATCATTTAATGTAGACTTCATAGAAGCACCATCCACTCTAACAGGAGTAGCTATAAATGTCCTAAATAAAACCACAACTAATACAATTATTAAATAAGGATAAATATCTTTTATAAATTTTTTCATATGTCACCTAACAAAAATAAGGCTATAAGCCTTATACTCTTTCTTTAATCTTTGGTGTTTTTAAAGACTTTCTAATCCAAGTTGGTTTAGCTTTTCTAACTTTACCTTTTTTAACAACTGTTATTTTATCAATTCTTGGCGAATTAACAGGTAATGTTTTTTCAGTCCCAACACTTCCTGAAACTTTTCTAACTGTAAAAGTCTTACTAATTCCAGAACCTTTTATAGCCATTACTATACCTTCAAATGCCTGGATTCTTGTTTTCTTTTTACCAGTTGAATCAATTTCATCAATCTTGATGTCTACTCTAATAGTATCACCAGATCTAAATTCTGGTATATCAGTTCTAATTTGTTTTTGAGTAATTTTATCAAGTAGATTCACAATGTCACTCTCCTTTATCTAATTTATGATCTTGAAATATATATATACTTATTTATTAAAAATTTTAATCTCTCAGCGGATCACAGTAATAATAATAGCATATTTTTTTTAGATTTACAACCTTTTTTAAATATATACTACTATTTTTTAACATTTAACTACATTAAAAAGGGGCATAGCCCCTTAATCTTACATCATATCTTCTAGTTTTTTATTTGCTTTTCTTATAGCATCATCCGCTATATCACTAAGCTTTTCCATTACTGGCTCACTATATTTCTGGTAAGCTAGTACCGCCCCTGCACCAACAGCTATTAAGGCCATTGATTTTACAATTTTCATATCATCACCTCACTAGAAATATGATAGTTGTATATAATTATTATTATATACATTTTTAGTTTTTCTCTTAATTTATTTTTTATTCAACAAATTTAATATTTTTTCTAATAAACTAGTTTTTCTTTGTTTTTCATTTTTATTTCTAACTCCATATACAAAACTCTGTGCCTCTCCAATAAGTATTAATTTTCTTTTAGCTCTAGTTATACCTGTATAAATTAATTTCTTATAAAGCATTCTTCTATATGCACTACTGATTGGCATAATAACTAACTCAAATTCACTTCCTTGACTTTTATGAATACTTATTATAAAACCATGTTTAAATTTATTAAAATCTTTTAAAGTATATGTAACTAAATTGTCGTAATAATCTATTGTTATCTCAGGTTTCCCGCTTTTTGTACCTTTATAATTTATCCTTTTAATAACACCAATATCACCATTAAATATATTATTATCAGTGTCATTTACTAATTGTAATACTTTATCATTTTCTCTAAAAATTATATCTCCATATTTAAATTCATTTTTACCTACTTCAAAAGGATTAAATACATCTTGCAAAACTTTATTTATATTATCTATTCCATTTATACCAGCATACATAGGAGCCATTAACTGTACTCTTTTATAGTCATACCCTTTATTTATCACCATCTTTACTATATTAACGATACTAGAAATTATTGAATCATTAGAACATTCCAAAAATTTATAATCATCTCTATCTATTAAAAAATCTTCATCAAGAGAATCATTTTTAATATCGTTAGCAAGTACTGGTATATAACTAGTATCGTTTTGTCTATAAAGTAAATCAAGCTCTATAGTATCAATCGTATCACTTTCTATTAAATCTTTTAATATATTGCCAGCGCCAACACTAGGCAATTGATTATAATCGCCAACAAGAACTAATTTTATATTATTAGTAAGTCCTTTTAAAAGGCAACTCATAAGATGATTATCAATCATACTTACCTCATCTACTATTATTAAATTAGAAAAATCAGGATTATACTCATTTACCATAAATTCATCTGCATCCTTATTCCATTTCAAAAATCTATGTATTGTAGATGCTGGAAAACCCGTAGATTCACTCATTCTTTTACTAGCTCTTCCTGTTGGAGCCAAAAGAGCAATATTATTTATCAAATTTTTATCATCAAAGTTATTCAAATTTTTATATAATTCAACTATAGCTTTTATTATAGTTGTTTTTCCAGTTCCAGGGCCACCTGTAATTATAGTAATATTATTTTCTAAAGATTTTATTATTGCTTCTTTTTGCTTTTCTCCATATTTTATTTTATATTTATCTTCAAGCTCTAATACTTTCATATCAATATTTTTATACTTTGTTATATTTTTATTAATTAAATATATTATTTTATTTGAAATGTTTTCTTCATACTCATAATCTTCATATATATAATACCTATCATCCTCTATTTTTATTTTATATTCACCATCTAATTCAGAAATTGCCTCTTCAAATAATTCAAATTCTATATCACATTTTAGATAAAACGAAATTCCTTCATAAATTTCACTTTTAAATAAATATGTATCTCCAGAACTAAAACTTAAATTTTTCATGACATAAACAATACAAGCTTTTATTCTATTTATATTTAACTTATCATTATTTAGTTTAAGAGCAATTTCATCTACTTTTGTAAAATTTATTTCATCTACATCATCTATTATCCTATATATATTATTTTCAATTATTCTAATTGTATTACTCTTATACATATTATATATGGCTAATGCATCCCTCATAATAAATCCTAATTCTGTTAGCTTTACTATCATTTCAGTAGATTCTTCATATTTTTTTAATGTATCATATATAACATTTATCTTTTCTTCCGAAAGTTTTGGAACTTGATATAGACATGTTTTATCTTGCATAATTAAATCAATAGCCTTGTCACCTAAAATTTCAACTATTTTAGTAGCCATTTTCTGTCCTACACCTTTAAACAAATCACTCGATAAAAATTCAATAACACCATCTTTATCTTCTGGCTTTACTCTTTCACACTCAGATACATTATATTGAAACCCATACTTTGGATGATTGGCAATTTCACCATACATTACATATTTTTCATTTTCATTAAGTTCTGCAAAATATCCAGTAAATGTAACCATTTTATTTATATAATCTTTCATATCAGGCATATTTGTTTCAGTAACCTTTAAAAGACCAATTATATAGCCTTTATCACTTCTAAAAATAGTTTGTCTAAATATTCCTTTTATATAATCTTTTTGCACAAAAGTTTCATCTCCTTCACTTTTCAAGGCATATATAATCTAAAATTATTATTAAATATATTTAAATCTTACTATTATATTATACTATTAATACATATGTTTGTAAATACTTTTATTAATAATATTTTTTCCTTTGTAGACTTTTTTGGTAATAATTAAAAAATTTAAAATGAATATTTTAGTATAAATATAAA
>CANQFF010000038.1 GCA_947598345.1 uncultured Bacilli bacterium | reverse complement strand
TAAATATAAATATACTATATTTAATATTAATTTTTTGATAAATTTTTGTTGAAAATAGGTACAAACGAAAATATTCATTGAATAAGTGTTTGACAAAAGTAAAAAATTGTAATATACTATGTAGTAGTTTATTGACATGGAAGTTATATAGTAGTTAATTGAAACACCATACAGGGATTTGTAGCCGTCGACTGAGAGCTATAATGGATAAGGCAATTAATGAATTTCAATAATGGAGTCAATCGTGTATGAGCGTTAATCTATAAAGGTAGTATTATTACTATAAAAAAAGGTGGTACCACGAGCAATTCGTCCTTTATGGATGATTGCTTTTTTTATTTAAAGAAAGGAAATTTGTATGAAAGAAAAACTAGAGGAAATCCGTAATACTGGATTAAAAAAAATTGAAAGTGCTAGTAGTATTGAAGAATTGCAAGAAATTCGCAAAGATCTTACTGGTAAAAAAAGTGAATTAAGTGAGGTATTAAAATCTTTAGGAAGTTTATCTCCTGAAATGAGAAAAGAAGTAGGTATGCAAACTACTGAAATAAAAAATATTTTTGCTGATAAACTATCTTCAAAAGAAGAACAACTTATATCATCAAAAAGTGTATTAGATGAACCAATCGATCTTACTTTGCCTGGTACTAAAGTTAATGATGGATCTCTTCATCCAGTAACTCAAATGTGTTATGATTTGAACGATGCATTTTCATCACTTGGTTTTGAAGTATTTAGCGAAGATGATATCAGTAGTGAAAAATTTGTTTTTGATAATTTAAATTTCGCACCTGATCATCCTGCAAGACAAATGATGGATACATATTGGATAGAGGGAACGGAAAATAAATCAGCAAATGAAAGATTATGCCTTAGACCACATTTAACAGGTGCGTCAGTTAGATATTTGTTAAAACATGGTGCTCCTGCGAGATTTGTATATCCAGGTAGAGTTTATAGAAACGAAGATGTAGATTCAGGTCATGAAAGAGCATTTTTTCAATATGAAGCTTTAATAGTGGATAAAAATATATCATTTTCATCAGGAATGGTTATGATACAAACTATATTGGAAAAAGTTTTTGGGAGAGAAATAAAAGTTCGCATGCGTGAAGGATTTTTCCCTTTTGTTGAACCAGGTTATGAAATAGACATGGAATGTCTAGTTTGCGGTGGAAAAGGATGTAAAGTTTGCAAACATAATGGTTGGTTAGAAATAATGCCAGGAGGTGTAATACACCCAAATGTACTTAAATCTGCTGGACTTGATCCAGATGAATGGACAGGTTTTTATATTAATATAGGTTTAGAAAGACTTGTAATGATGCGTTATGGAGTTGATGATATACGATTATTCCATAGTGCTGATTTAAGATTTTTAAGTCAATTTAAATAGAGAGGAGACATATATGAGAGTATCATTAAATTGGATAAAAAAATATGTAGACTTACCAAAAGAATTAACTCCAAAGCAAATAGCTTATGATTTAACATTAAGAACTGTAGAAGTTGAATCTGTCGAAGATACAAGTAGAAAATATCACGATATAGTAGTAGGAAAGATTCTAGAAATTCGTAACCATCCAAATGCAGATAAATTAAAAATATGTATAACTGATATAGGCGAAAAAGAACCAGTACAGATAGTATGTGGTGGATCTAATCTTTATGAAGGTGAAATGGTTGTTGTATCAAAACCAGGTGCTGAAGTTGTATGGCATGGTGAAGGTGAACCAGTTAAAATTGAAAAAACAAAAATGAGAGGTGAACTTTCTTATGGAATGATATGTGGCGCAACTGAAGTATATTTAGATAATTTTTTTCCACCAAAAAATGAATACGAAATAGTTGATCTTAAAGATGTTGATTGTAAACCAGGTCAAAATATTTCAGAAATTATTTGTATGGATGATACTGTACTTGAGATAGATAATAAATCTTTAACAAATAGACCTGATTTATGGGGACATTATGGGATTGCAAGAGAATTGTCTGCAATATATGATGTACCATTAAAGGAATTACCTAAAGTTAAAATAGATCCTAATTTACCTAAGTATAATATAGAAATAAAAGAGCCACAAAAATGTAATAGATATGTTGGTATAGAAATAGAAAATGTATACGAAAAAGAGTCTCCAATGTGGATGAAAGCTTTAATTGTAAATTGTGGTATGAGACCTATTAATGCCATAGTTGATATTACAAATTATGTTATGTTAGCTGTAGGTCAACCTTTACATGCTTTTGACAGGACTCATGTAAATGGAGAAAAAATAATTGTTAGAAATGCTAAGAAAGATGAAAAACTATTATTGTTAGACAATAATACTATTGATCTTACAGAAGATGATTTAGTCATAAGTGACATAAATGATGCTATGGCACTTGCTGGAATTCGTGGAGGTAAAAAGGATTCTATACTTCCAGAAACAACAGGTATAGTTTTAGAAATTGCTAATTTCACTGCTAGTACTATAAGAAAGACAGGAAAAAGATTTGATGAAAAAACAGATGCATCTATAAGATATGAGAAAAATATAGATACTGATAGAGTTGATTTGGGAATTTCTATGGCACTTTCACTTATAAAAGAATTTTTTGAAGAAAGTAAATTAGTTGCATATGGCGAGGAATATCCAATTAAAACACAAAGAGCAGTAATCGATGTTCCAAAAGAATTTTTAGATGTAAGATTGGGTAAAGTTTTGCCTAAAGATGTTGTCTTTAAAATACTTACATCACTTGGTTATGATGTCGAATACAAAAATGATATTTACCATGTGATTGTACCAGTATGGAGGTCTACTGGTGATGTATCACTTAAAGATGATGTTATGGGAGATATAGCAAGATTACTAAGTTATCAAAGTTTTGAGCCAACTCCATTAACTATTAAAGTTGAACATGCAGTAAGACAAAATAATATTTTATTAGAAAGAAGATTAAGAGAGTATTTAGCATTCAGATGTGGTTTTAATGAAATTTACACATATCCTTGGGTAGATATTAAGTATATAAATGCTGCAAGAATAGATACTTCAAATTCTGTTAAATTAGCTACACCACCTGCTCCGGAGTTAGCTATACTTAGAAGTTCATTGGTTCCAGGTATGTTAGAGGCAATATCTAAAAATTTGAGATATTATGATAATTTTAAAATGTTTGAATTAGCTCAAGTTGTTGAAAAAGGGGAGTACCATGAATCTACACAAGATGAAACACTTCCTATTCATAAAAAATATTTAACAGGATGCATTGTAAATAAGGATGCTAAAAAAATTTTTTATGAAGTAAAAGGTATAGTAGAATCAATGTCAAGGTATTGTCATATAAATCAATTATCATTTGAAAGTGTAGAAAAACCAACATGGGCAGATGGGAACGCTTATTTAAATGTTATGTGTGAAAATGAAATGGTAGGTTCTATTGGATTGTTATCAGCAGCTACAATGTTAGATTCTAAAATAAAGAGAACTAATGTTGCAATGTTTGAATTTAATATAGATAAGTTTATACCATTTTCATCTAGAACAAATGAGTTTTCACCTTTACCACAACTTCCTTTAGTAGAAAAAGATTTATCTATTTTAGTTGATAATAATGTTACTTGGTGTGAAATATCAAATGCGATAAAATCCAAAGTAAGAGAGCTTGAATTTAAAGAAGAATATAAAGGAAATCAAATACCAGAAGGCAAAAAGTCTATTATGCTAAGAGTAAAAATAGGTAATGATGAAAGTACTATGACATCAGATCAGATAAATGAGGTTATGACATCAATAATTAAAACATTAAATAAAAAATGTGGCGCAGAGCTTCGTGAAGAATAATAGTGGAAATATTTAAAAATAAAACGAGTAATGTTGGTTAACATACTCGTTTTTCTATATAATAATATATCAGAAATTTCTTTCAACAAAAAATTCTTTGATATCTACTTCTAAAACTCTAGATATTCTGTATAAAACAGCAATACTAAAAGATTGTTGAACTTTTTTTGATTCAATATTGCTGATTAAACTATGACTTAAATCACATTTTTCAGCTAGAACTTCTTGTGTCATTTTTCCATATGAACTATATTTACTATTATTGTGTAATCTAAAGTATTTTATATTTTTACTTACTAATTCATATATATACCTATCATCTTCAGGGCTGAAATTCATTGACATCACCTATATATATTTTCTCATTTATAATATAATTTGATTATATACTTATCATATAACAAAATTCTACAATAAATGTCAAAAAAGTATTCCAATTTTCATTTATAAATGATATAATTATCTTGTAATATAGGAGTTGATAAATAATATGAATCTGAAAGATATATTTTTACAACGATTTAGTAATTTAGATATTACAAAAATTGATATATTGATGAGTGCGCTTGAAAAAATATGTGAAAAAAATAATTCTAATTTGACTGATTTAAATTTTGTGGACTATGGTGAGAGTTCTATTGTGTTTGAACTTAATAATCAAATTATAAAAGTAACTTTTAATGAATATGATAGACATCCATCAATGAAAGAATATGTATCTCATAGTAGTAAGATTTTACAACCAATGTTTGAACAGATTATAGATGATGTTAAGTTGTATGGATATTCTGCTAAAATAATAGGATTTAAAAAGTTGTCATTAAATAACATAAGTAATGAGGATGTTTTAAAAATGTATGTTGATTTAAGAGATGATGGATATTTATGGTATGACACTAAAAAAGAAAATATAGGTAAAGATGAAAATGGAGTTTGCTATTTATTAGACTATGGTGAGTTAATTTATATAAAAGATTTAGATGTTTATAATATGAATAGAGAATTAGAAACACATAAAATTGTTAAGAGTGAATTAGATAGTTATTATTCTAGTGTAAAAGAGGTTAGGCAATATAAAACGAAGTAGGAGGTGAGTTTTGATGAAAAAATCTATATTTGATTTAGACTATAAGGAAGGTAAAAAAATAGACAAGGAATTAAGAAAAACATCATATTATAAACAATATTTAAAAGAATATATAATGATTATGTGTGTTTTGATGTTTGTTAGTGGATCTATACTTGGTTGGATAGGTGCAGATGAGTCAATAGATTCTAGTCTATATGAAATGTTCTTTTCAATAGGGTTAATAATTGCAACTGGATTTTTTGCAGTTATATCTATTATATTTGGTATAAAGCGTTTTAATTTAGTAAAACAATATTATGATGAAAAATATTTAAATAAGAAAGATGAATAAAATTTTAATAATTAAGGAGGAGTAGTATGGAAGAAAATAAGAAAACAAATAAGCTATCTATAGTAGCTGGAATTATATTAATTTTAGATTTTATATTTTCAATATTTTGTCCAATGTCTATTGCGAAAATAGGTATTGCCATAATTATATTAGTTGCTTTGTTAGCTATAATATTATCAATAGTAGGTAAAATACAAATAAAAAGAAATAATGAGAAAGGTAAGGGACTAGCAATTACTTGTATGGTATTGGGAATTATATTGTTCGTTTATGCTTGTCTTAGTGAAGTTATATTGTTTGCGATAGAAGATATATCTTTTAATGATAGTATTATTTGTGAACAAGCTTACGAGTGTAAGGATAATAATGACGGAACAAGTACTTGTAAATTTAGTGAATTTGAAATTCCTTGTAGTACCAAATTATTAACTTCTGAACAATTTAAGTAGGATGGAATATGAAAAAAATTATAAAAAAAATAAATAGTAGTAAAATATTATTCACATTATTTATAACGCTAATTTTTTTAGCATTTATGATGTTAACTAATAGTTTGGGTGGAATTGTAGAAAAATGGTTAGGACTTAATGCCTATTTAACGATGTTTTTACATTCTATGATAAACAATACATATTTTGGAATACAGGTAATATATGAACTTTTTTGGATTATTTTATTGATTCCAATAATATTAATATTTAAAAATAAGTATATATTTAAGCAAAAGCACGATAATTTTTTTAAAGTTTTGATTAAGGCTTGGCCTATATGGCTTTTTTCAATAATTACTTTAGCAGTTAATATTTTTAGTATATCATTTGAAAATATTAAGTTTATTGAAGTAATTACACTTTTGATTTATACAATTGAAATTGGTATATTTGAAGAACTTTTGTGCAGAGGATGGCTATTAAACGAATTTATAGAAAGATTCGGGGATAATAGAAAAAATGTACTTTTTTCAATATTAGTAAGTGGTAGTTTATTTGGTATAATACACATAGTTAATTTTGTTGGTGGACAGCCTTTAATAATGACTTTAGCTCAAATTTTGGGTGCAATATTTGCTGGTATTGCGTTTGGCGCAATATATTATAGAACTAAAAACATTTGGTCTGTTATATTTTTGCACGCATTATGGGATTTTTCGATTATGTTTGGAGAAATTAATAGTGCTAGTGTATGTGTAAATGCTGTTGGTACAGTAGAAAATGCATCTATAATTTTAGGATTATTTTATTTATTCAATATAATGTTTACAGAAATACCAGTTATTTTAACAGCAGTATTGTTTTTAAGGAAAAGTGAAACTAATTTAGGATTACCAAAAGATAAAATGTTAGAATTGACTAGTGAACAGAAAAAGGAAGATCGAACTTTAGGTATAGTACTTAAAATCGTTTTGGTAATATACATATTATTATATTTTACAATAAGTTTATTTAGTATTATAGGTTCATCAAATAATGATAGTGATGCTTGTCCTACCTATTTAGAAAAACAAGAATCAGAATATTCAGAAACTTATTTATATTATAAAGATTATGAAATAAATGTATCTAGAAATGATTGTAATGTATTAGAATGTATTGATAATAATTATAGGTTAAAAATTGAAATAACAGATAATAATAAGCTAAAAATTTCAAATCTAAATACATCAAATGAAATACTACTAGAATATGAAAATGTAAATAATTTAATTGTTTTTGAAAATAATGGAGTATATAATATTTTGATTTTAAACATGAATAAAGATGGTAATAATGTTGTATACCTAAGTAGTTTTATTAAAACATCTAATATTTCAAATGATATAAATTATTTGAATAGTATAAAAGATTCATTCTCTCAGGTTTTAGTACCTTCTATAATTAAAATTGGGTATTATCAAGAAAAAGGGGATATTAATAGATATCCATTGTTTATTTCATCAATAAATGAAAGATATGTACTACAAAATGATGGTAAAATATATAAGTATACTGGCGAATAAATCAGCAATATTGAGATACTTTGGAGAAAAGTATCTTTTGTTGTGTATAATACAACGAAAAATAAAGGATATTGTGATATAATATTCATATCAAGTGATTTTAATGGGTAATAATAAAAAGTAAGTGAAAAAGAGGTACAGGAAAAAATCAGGGGAATCTGAAGATAATTATGTTGGGAGTAATGTTTTATGAAGATGTATGATGAAATAAATAGTTTTAGAAAAGAATTTGTATATGAAAACTATACAAGAATTGTAGAGGATTTTAAAGAATACGAAAAAATTACTAAAGTTAAAATGTTAGATGCAATATATAAGGTTTATGAAAATCCAGATAATATTATTGAAATTTGTACAACTAGGGAATTGAAATATTTAAAAATGATATTAGATAATAAATTGAATGAAGATTATTCAATTGAAAAAGAGTTGTCGAATTTGTTTAAACCTAAAAAAGGCAAATATGATTGGGAATCAAGGACTTTAATAGATAAGTTTTTGCTCGATGGTGAAAGAAATATTCCTGAAGAGCTAATTGATAAAATAACAAAAGCTTTAAAAAAAGTAAATTGGAATGAAAAAAAGAAAATAGATGATTTAAATGAATTATTAGTAAGTTATTGTAAAATACAAGGTTCGGCATTATTAGATGTAGTATGTCAGTTTGCATCAAGTATAACAAATATAAGACCTGAAATAATATGGAACCATATGTTAAATGATAAACTGTTTAATTACTATGTATATATAGATGTTAAAAAGATAGATGGTCTAGGCGACAAAGTCCCTCTAGCAATTTTTCAAGATTATTATGAAATAGAAGATGAACTAGAAAAACAAAGAAAAAAGCAGGGATTAGCAGGAGATAAAAAAATAGATCTTAAAATATATAAAACTTTATTTTATAATGATTTTGATATAAATAATCCAAAAATAAAAAAGTTTTTAAATGAATTAGAAAGTTTACCATTTTTTTGGTTTTCATCTATAGATTTAATAAGAAAATATGCAATGCTTAATATAGATAGAAAATCATTAAAAAAATCATTTAAAAATGTTCCTTCATTAAAATATATTAATTTAACTCCTTTTTTTAAAACACTAGATGAAGCTATGGATGAAATGCCATCTGGTGCATTAAACGGGTTTACTCCAAACGAAGCTAGAGAAATTAAAGCAAAAGAAATTAATATAAAAATTAATAAAGTTAAAAGATATGTTAAACAGAACAATGCCTGCGTATCTAAAGCAGATGCGAAATTATTTTATAAAATATATTTTGGATTGTTAGAATTTACAAACAAAAAATATGAAATAAATAAACATTTGAAAATTTATAATCGTGTTGGTATTAACCCACATGAAATCAAAGATATAGTTGATAAGTATTGGAAAAACAAAGATGAAATTACAAAGGAATTTTGCCAAATTAATCCTTATAAATTTAGTGAAGAAGAATTAGCTTTGGCAACTGAGTTTAAAAAAGGAATAAGAGAGATATTTATTATTTCTAGGTATGAATTAGAATATACGGCTTTTATGTCGAGGGATAAAATATATATGGTAAAGGGTTTAAATAGTAATATAGATAATATTATTCCATATGATAGATTACCAAATGTTTCTATAACATCAATTATTCCATTTAAGGATACTTTGGTATATGATGGAATGTTACTTGAAATCGATGTTAAAATGGGTAATGAATTTGAAGAAATGGTAGAAAGAGAATATGATTTAATGATGAAATATTATCATATTTGATGAGAATATTGTAAATTATAAATTAAGTTTATGCATTAAAAATAAATTTGTTCTTGTTTGTTTTAATTATATTTTTCACACTATTTTGAATTAATCATACTTTATAATAGGTGATTGTTATGGATGAAAGAGCAAGTAAAAGGGTCGTAATTGATGCTGGACACGGCGGGAATGACCCTGGTGCAAGTGGAAATGGGATAATAGAAAAAGAATATACTTTAAAGATATCTGAGTATATATATAATAGATTAAAGGAATTAGGTTTGGATGTTAAAATGACTAGAACTACTGACGAGACTTTATCTCCAACGGAAAGAGTAAATAGAGTTTTAAATGCATTTGGTAATGATAGCGATGTGTTAGTTATATCTAATCACATAAATGCAGGGGGTCGGGAAATTTGTTAAGGTGATTTTCTCTCTTATATTAATTTGTTAGTTCAAAATAATGGATTTAAAAAATAAATTTTAGTTTTATGATATAATAAATAGTAATATCTATAATTTAGTGGTGATAATGATGGGTAAATTGTATTTGATTTGTGGAGATTATATTTTAAATTCAAATGATATGGATGCTATTGTAAATGCTTCAAATAAGTATATGATAAATGGTAGTGGCATTTGTGGTGCAATATATAGAGCAAGTGGTCCTGAATTATTAGAATATTGTAAACAAAATTTTAAAGAAAATATGGTCAATGGCGAAGTTCGTATTACTTCGGGATTCCATTTAAAGATGGATATTATACATATTTTAGCTCCAAAGTATTTTGAAGAAAAAGATCCAATCAATTCTTTAATGATTTGTTATAAGAATTTATTAGAAAAAA
>CANQFF010000037.1 GCA_947598345.1 uncultured Bacilli bacterium | reverse complement strand
GTTAGCTGCCTTTTTTAGTACACTTTCTATTTCGTCAACTGCAAATGTAACCCCAAGTAGTGCAGATTTTGGAGTAAAGTTTTCTACTGATAAAACAACAGTAACAGAAGGAGCACTAACCACAACTGGAGGTTCTTCTGAAACATTAAAAGGAACAACTATAACGGGAATAAATGCAAATTTTACTGGTTCCACATCGTTAGTAGTATATCAATTTTATGTTCATAATACAGGAAAGTATAAAGCATATTTAAATAGTGTAGTTTTTGAAAATAAGGAATGTGCGCCAGGTAAAGATGCAACTCCAGCTTTAGTTACGGCAGCTTGTGATGGAATTGCCTTAACAATAGTTTATGGAATAGCATCCAGTAGTCCAAGTAGATATCTACTGTTAGAAATAGTATTAATGAAAATTATATTGATGTAGGTGAAGCTCTTATGGTTAATGTTCAAGTAACTGGAAATAGTAAAGTAGCAGATGGTCCATATACAGTTAATTTTGGTGATATAAAGTTTAACTATGGTACAGCAGATTAATAAAAATTAAAAGCACTTTATAATTAGCTTATTTGGGAGTTTATATTGAAAGACTTAGAAATGGTAAGTCTTTTTTGGTATTAAATTACACTGTAATTCAATATAAAATAAAATGTGAAAAAAACACAATATATGAGAGTTCTACAAAATAATAACATCTTCATTTCTATTGACAACTAAGGTATTGATTGATATAATTTATTTGTATAATGATACTAAAATAGGTGGGGATAAATGATGAATGAAGAAGAGGCAAAAAAAGCATTATTTCAGTTGCATTATGAGTATATGCAACACACTCAAAAGGAAAGATTAAAATTATACGAAGAATATCAAAGAAATAGAACAAAAATAAAGAATGAACTTATGAAGGGAATTTTAGAAAAAAAAGTAGAAAATAAATCCTTGTAGGAGGTATCATATTCGAAAATACTTAAAAACGATTTCGAATATGATAATTATATTAATAATGTTATATTCGGTAAATATAATATGGTTAGATAGTGGAATTTAGATTTCATATACTAGTTTGAAAACGAATAGCTCTATACCAAGAACTAAGACATCTAATAATAATTACAACAAAAATTATACATCTCCAATATATATAATTATTTAACGCCGTCTTTAATAAGAGAAATAAAAACTTACAATAGAGAACATAAGACTTATGAAGATTATAAAGAGAAGGAATTAACTGTACTAGTGAATTTATAAAGAAATATGTAAAAAATAAGAAAGGCGAGTTTCATACTCCCTTTTAATTTGTAAAAATGTTTTGACCTTTTAAATTCTTTAGTGTATAATTATATTAAGATAGGAGGGGTGATATGATTTTAAGAAAACCTTATGCATTTTTTATAAAAATGTTTAAACCAATTCATATTTTGTTAGGATTGGTAATTGCTTATTTAATTTATTTGGACAATAATATATTAACATTTTTAAATAAATATATATATTCAACATCAGCAATTAAGACAGATGGTATATCAAATAGTTTAATAAGTCCTCTATTGTATATCATTCCTTTAATAGTAATAATTTTTTCGTTACTTATATTAGGTGTTATGTTTAATAAGAAAAAACCTATTAGGTTTTATATTGTTAATATATTTTCTTTTATAGTAGTTTTAATAATAAATATTTATATTTCTAATTTTATTAAGCAAATAGAAGTAGTTACAGTTTCTATTAGAACTGCAAAACTTTTACACGATATAACTCTTATTAGTATAATGATTCAAAGTGTTGCTTTTGTATTTTTAATTGTTAGGGGAATGGGAGTTAATTTCAAAAAATTTAATTTTGATTCAGAGGTATTAAAATTAGATATAAGTGAGTCAGATAAAGAAGAAATAGAAATAGCTTTAGACTTGGATTTAGATGAATCTAAAAGGAAAAGAAATAAAAGATGGAGATATCTAAAATATTCATATGCAGAACATAAATTCTTAGTAAATATTGTAGCTGGAGTTTTTCTAACAATTGTAGTAATAATCGTTTTATTTATAATAAATATAAGTAATAAAGTTAATGTAGAAGGACAAGTTTATCAAGCGAGTACTTTTTCATTCGGGGTTGATGAAACTTTAATTTTAACTACCGATTATAGGGGAAGAAAATTAACTGATGATTATTTAGTTGTAGTAAATACAAGAATGCAATCTCCTTTATCTAGTAATTCATTATATAATAAGGATTTTAGTTTAAAGATAGGTGAATTTATATTTAAACCTACTACTAAGTATTCTTCTGATTTAGTAGATATCGGAACTACATATAATGAATCTATTCTTTTACCTGAGTTTAATAATTATTTATTTGTTTATGAAGTAGCAGAGAAGTATATAGAAAGTGAAATGTTTTTAAGATATAGCGACAAAGGAAATAATATAGATATAAAATTAAATCCTGTAGAAGTAGAAGAAAGACAGTTTACTATTAAAAAGAATATGAAAGAAGAAATATCTTTTGAAAATAGTTTGGGTGATATTAAGTTTAAGATAAATAATTATGATATAAAAGATAAATTTACGATTGAGTACAATTATTGCTTTAGAGATGATGATTGTATGAAATCGATTGAGTATTTAAAAGCATCTTTTGATAAAAATTATGATAAGTATTTGCTTAAATTAAGTGTTGAGTTTGAAGATAATAGCGATTTAAGAATTAAAAAATTTTATGATTTCTTTTCGAGGTTTGGTGCTATTGAGTATACTATTGGTTCTAATGGATATTATCAAAGAGGTGGCTTTGAAGAGGTTAATAGTAAAAAGTTAAAAGATGGATATGTTTATATAGGTGTGAACTCTGATATAGCGAAAGCAGATAGTATTAAGTTAATATTTAATATAAGGGGTTCTAATTATGAGTATATATTAAAATAGGTGATATATGAAAAAAATATTTTTAATACTGGTCATTTTAGTGATGTTTATAATAGGATTTGATAATATTAGTGCTTACTGTGATAATACTTATATATCTAGGCTAAAAAAATATGTATCTAATATTAATATTTCTTATAATTATCGTTCAATAGAAAATCAAGCTGTTTTGTTTGATATAACTTTAAACAATATACCAAATGGGGTATATTTTGTAGATACATACACTGATACTACATATGGATATTCTAACACTAAAAATGGTGAAATAACTATTTATAACTACGGTGATGGGGTATCTTCTTCATATAAATTTTATTCAGCGAGTAGTGAGTGCTATGGTGTTAATTTAGGCACGAAATATTATAAATTACCTATATATAATGTTTATTATAATAATTCTCTTTGTGATGAAGTACCTAATTTTAATTTATGTCAAAAGTGGGTTAATAAAAGAATTTCTTATAATGAATTTATGTCTAAAACTATAGAATATATATCCAATTTAAATAAAGAAGATGAGCAACCACCACAAGTTATTGTGAAAAAAAGTTTTCTTGATAAATTAATAGATTTATATGTAAATTACTATTATTACTTCTTTATTGGAATTATATTAATTTGTGTTACAATTATTATAATTAGTAGAAGAAAAAATAGATTTGATTTATAATTTTTATTGAATAAAAAAATAATATGTGATATAATTGTAATGTATAAGAATACGAGATAGAAAAAGTAGGTGGTATCTTGAGAGAAGCGGTATGGGGGTATGGGGTTATAGTGTTATCTCTTTTAGCTATTGGTATTATTTGGTTTTTTGCAAATGTTACTAATACTGATCAACACAATTACAATTTACTTAAGGAAACTACTGAAGCAGCTATGTATGATGCAATCGACTTATCCTTTTACAGACAAACTGGTGTTGTTAGGATTGTTGAAGCTAAATTCGTTGAGAATTTTGTGAGAAGATTTGCTGAGAACGCGGATTTATCTAATAGATATAAAATAGAAATATTCGATGTGCATGAAGCTCCGCCTAAAGTTAGTCTGAGGGTATCGAGTGCTAATTCTAGTAATGTTACTGGAGAAGTAGTTGAATTTAATTTAGTCAATCATATAGATGCTATATTTGAAACAGAATATTGAGAGGAGAATAAAAGGAATGAATAATTTTGTTATAGGTTTAAAAAGATTTTTTACAAATAAGAATGTTGTAACTATTTTACTTGTTATAGTTATTTTAGTTGCATTATATATAGGATATAGTTCTAGTATTAAGAGTAAGACTGATCCTGTAAATATTCCTGTTGCTGCTAGAACAATACCACCAAGAACAGAAATTACAAGTGAAGATGTTACAATGAAATCGGTTGCTCGTAGCATGGTTAGTGATAATGTTATAACTTCAGCAGCCTTAATTATTGGAAGGTATACTAATGTAAATGTTACTGTTCCAGAAGGTGGAATGTTTTATAATGATTTAGTTGTTGATGCTTCTAAAGTTCCTGGTAACTGGATAGAAGAATTAAACCGTGAAGAAGGGGAATTAGGTTATTATATGCCTGTTGATACTGATAGTACTTTAGGCAATTCAGTTCTTCCTAATACATATGTAGATATATATATGAAAGCAACTGATGAAAACGGTACAACTATGTTTGGTAAATTAGTGAAAAATGTTAAAGTATTAGTTGTACACGATGGAAGCGCTAATAATGTATTTGATAATGCTTCTGAGGGAACTGCTCCATCAAGAATAGGATTTGCAGTAAATCCAGATGTATATATATTGTTACATAAGATAGAATATTTAGATGTAGAACTAATTATCGCTCCAAGAGGTTCAGTTGTTCCTACAGAAGATTACATAGTTGTTACAAGCTCTACTTTAAGAGATTTTGTGGATGCACAAACTATTACTGTAGAGGAAGATGAAATTCCTGAGGATACTGAGAATGAAAATGAAGAGAACGGTAATACAACTGATGGAACAAATACAAATACTCAAACAGAGTAATGTATGCACGATAATATATTTGAAGGAATGGACTTTGGTCCATTAACAGAATATTTAAATAATGACGATATTACCGATATCTCTTATAGTAATAATGGACAAGTATGGCTTAAGACATTATCAAAAGGTATATATAGGGTAGAAAATCCCGCAATAAATAATAATTTTATTGAAAAACTTGCTTTCCAATGTTCAAATGTAATGGGTAAGAGTTTTAATGCAGCGCATCCATTTTTGGATAGTGAAAGTGCAGAACTTCGTATGAACTTTGTGCATGATTCTATAGCGAGAAATGGTATAGCTTGTGTTATTCGTAAAACTCCGGCCAAAATTCGTTTGGAAAGAAATAAAATATTAAGAGAAAAATATATAACAGAGGATATTCTGGATTTTCTTATAACTTGTGTTCACGGACACTGCAACATAATAGTTTGTGGAGAAACAGGTAGTGGTAAAACAGAGTTTGTTAAGTTCTTAGCTGCTAATACATATGAAAATGAAAAATTGATAACTATAGAGGATACACTGGAGTTACACTTAGATAGAATATACCCAAATAGAGATATTGTAGCTATGAAAACAAATAATATTGCTAGCTATTCTGATGTTTTAGTAACTTGCATGAGACAAAATCCTAAATGGATATTACTTTCAGAGGTTCGTAGTGCTGAGGCTGTTATGGCTGTTAGAAACTCTATTTCATCAGGTCACTACATTTTATCTACAATACACGCAGATAAAGCATCGTCAATACCAAATCGTATGTATAGTTTGCTTGAAACGAACCAAGATATTGAACAGTTTTTAAAATCTATCTATAGATATATTCAAATAGGTGTTTATATTCGTGGATATCAAGATAAAGTTACTAAAAAATTTGTAAGAGAAATTGCTGAAGTAACGGAGTTTTATGTTACAGAAGATAATGAGGCAAAATATAATACGCTTTATAAAAAGACACCAGATGGAAAGGTTTATAGAAAAAATCCAAGTAAATATTTAGCTGAATATCTAGAAGCACAAGGAACTAAACTTCCAGATGGATTTGTGAAAGCTGAATATGATAATGCTGATAAAAATGAGAGTGTTAACAATTTTGATGATGGAATAAGTCCAGATATAAGTGAATTACAAAATCAGCAAGTAGAAAAACAAGCTGTTAAGAAAAATGAATTAATTTTTGAATAGGAGGAATCGTTATGAATATAACTTTACTTTTTATATTTGTTGCTGTGATAGCAATATTCCTAATTATATATAGAAGTAGTGTTGGAGAACAGGCTTATCAATTTGTAAGTTCTCAGGGAAGAAGATTATATAGTAAAGTTGCTCCTTATACATATAGAGAAATTAGAAAAAAGATAAAGGAATTAAAGCAGGATTATAGTTTACAACAATATATAGGTCAAGTTTTACTATTTGCTTTTGGTGCAGGTGTAGTAACTTATCTTTATTTCTATAATTTGATAGTTTCAATTGTATATGCTGCGCTTGCAGTATGTGCAGTACCTTATATAAATTATTTGAGATGTAAAAGATTATATAGTGAATTTATATTTGAACAAGTTCAGGTATATACTACAAATGTAATAATGGAGTTTGCAACTACTCAAAGTTTTGTTAAATCACTTGAGGGTGTATATTCTTCTGGTGTATTAGAAGATCCTGTTAAAGCTGATGTTAAAACTATGATAGATATGGCATATGAAAATGGAACAATAAATCAATCAATTCAATATATGAATGAGAAATATGATTTTTATATGGTTAAAAATATGCATCAATTGTTTGTTCAAATAACTAATGAAGGTTCAAAAGATGCAAGTGAATCACTAGAAAATATGTCACTTGATATAGATATACTTGTAGAAGGTGTTTATAGAGATAGACTAGATAGGGAAGCATTTTATAAAAAGTTTTTAAAATTTGGTCTTATATTATATTTGATGATAGGTTTAGTTCAGATAATGCTTGGTGAGACATATCAAACTATGCTTGATTTGTGGTATGTAAGAGTAATGCTTCATGTAATAGTTATAATTAATACATATTTCTTACTTTCAGGAACAAAATATTATAATGAGAATGTGGGGGCTGAATAATGGAATTTATAATTGTAATAATAGCTGTAATAATAATAATTGTATATAATAATATTATTGATACTAAAGGCTTTTTAAGTGATGTTAATCCATTCCTTAGAAGATTTATGGAAAAAGATTATGAATTTTTATTGAGAATAAAATATAAGGGTAAAGATTTGGATATAAACGCGCTTTTTACGAGAAGAATTAGAGATGGAATATTAATAACGCTAGTATTAATTTTTATGCTATTAATTACTGGAAATTTTAATTATATGTGGTTAATGGCATCTTGTATAGGTGGATTTTTGGTATTTAAAAGTGGTTATACTAAATTAAAATCTTATTATAAAGCTAGACTTCATACGATGGATTCTATGCTTCCATATTACTTAAAAAGTTTGGAAATACTTGTTCAACATTATACTGTTCCGGTAGCTTTATCTAGAAGTATAGATACTGCGCCAGAAATATTTAGACCTGGTTTGAAAAAATTAATTGCAAAAATAGATGAAGGTGATTCTTCAATACAACCTTATATAGACTTTGCAAATGAATATCCGGTTAGAGATTCTATGAGAATGATGAGACTTTTATATCGTTTAGGACTAGGATCTAACCAAGATAAACACGAACAAATAATGATGTTTTCAAAGACAGTTTCTAACTTGCAAAATAAGGCTCGTGAACAAAAATATAAAGAGCGTTTAGAAGCTATGGAAAAAAGAACAATGGTTATGTTATTTACAACTGGTGGAGGAGTTCTTCTTGTGTTATTTATGTCAATGACAGTTATGATGGGAATATAATGTAAAAAAATGTAAATAATACTAATAAAGTATTGATTTTAAGTTTTATATTGTTATATAATTAATTTAGAACATTGTAAAGGTAGGTGATATAATGAAAGAAGCAGCAGGAGAAGCAAATATGACAGTAATAACAATAGTTTTAATAGCTATAGTACTAGGTGTAGGAACAATAATAATAAGTAATTTGATGAATAATACTTCAAATAAATCAAATAACATTATGAACGGTGCAGGTTCAAATTGTACATATAATAATTCTACTAAAAGATATGATTGTAAATAATGTGAGGTGATATAGTGAAAGAAGCAGCAGGAGAAGCAAACATGACAGTAATAACAATAGTTTTAATAGCTATAGTATTAGGTGTAGGAACAGTAATAATAAGTAATTTGATGAATAGTACCTCAGAAAGATCTAATTGCTCTTCTTGCGGTGGCTCATGGCGTGGTGGGAAGTGCTATACTACTGAAAATAGTACTAAAACAATTACCAATTTTACTACTTGCCAATAATAATTAAGGGTTGTTATTACTCTTTTTTTTTTGTATAATTAAATAAGAGGTTGTGATATATGGATAAAAAAATTAGTAAGAAGTTAACTATTATAATGTCTTTGCTTATTATATTTATTTTTGCTTTAATTTTAATACCTAAGTTTTTTCAGAATGATTTGTTTTTTGATTTAAAGACAGCTGATAGCATATTAAAATATGGAATAGATTTTAAAGATCATTTTAGTTTTATTCCTAATTTAACATATATATATCATCATTATTTATATGATCTAATGATATATCCAATATATAATATTTTTGGTTATAATGGTATATTTGTTTTATTTTTAATAATTTTTAGTTTATTTGGTGTTTGTGTATTTTATGTAAATAATAAAATTACTGATAATAAGATTGTAAGTGTAATTGTTTCCATAATGACATTACTTGGATGTTCATATGCGTTTCAATCTAGAGTTCAATCTATAACTTATATACTTTTCTTTTTAGAAGTTTATTTTATAAATAAATTGTATGATACAGGAAAGAAGAAATATTCTATATATATTTTAATTATATCAATACTTATTGCAAATATGCATATGCCATTATGGATATTCTCAGTTGTTTTGTTTTTACCATTTATATTTGAATTTTTAGTTAAACATATTGTTGATAAATTTAAATTAGGAAAATTTTTAACTGATAAAATTGTTATAAAATATCCAAAAAATAAAAAGATAATTTTGGTTACTTTCGTATTACTATTACTATCTGGTCTTGTTACTCCATTAAAGTTATATCCATATACTTTTTTCACAAAATCATTATTTAATAATACATATTCCTTTATTGGTGAAATGCAAAAAACAGTATTAATTGATAATATATATGGATTATATTTAATACTTTTGTTAATTATAATAATGTGTATAAAAGATACTAAGATAAAGTTAAGGGATTTAACGCTTGCCATAGGTTTATTTCTTTTTATGCTTATTGCGGTTAGAAATATAGTATATTTGAATATATTTTATCTTACCATTATTGTTAAAATAGTTTATGAATCTTTTAAAGTTCCTAAATTAAAATTTAATTTATTTAAAAATATAGATAAAAATATTATATATAGATTTGCTTGTATATGGTTAGTATGGATATGTGCATGGTTAGTATGTGCATATGGTTATCTTTTATATAAGGTTGATTTTAAAAACAATGATTATGGTATAAATGATGGATATCCAGTTTCAAGCGTTAATTATATAAAGAAGAATTTAGATTATAAAAATATTAAAATTTATAATGAATTTAATTATGGATCATATTTAGAATTTAATGATATTCCTGTATTTGTTGATTCTAGGGCTGAAGTTTATATTAAAGAATTCAATGGTGGATATGATATAATTAATGATTTTTTAGATGCTGACAATATCTCTAGGTATAAAGATGTGTTTAATAAGTATGAATTTGATTATGCTTTGGTATATAAAGGTTCAAATTTATATGAGTTTTTGAATGAGGATTCTGATTTTAAGTTAATATTTGAGGAAGATGATTATTCATTATTTGAGTTGAATGAAAAGTAAATGTCATATTAACTAAAAAAAACAACAAATGTAAGAGAAAATGGGAAAAAAAATAAAAA
>CANQFF010000036.1 GCA_947598345.1 uncultured Bacilli bacterium | reverse complement strand
CAATCATATTCTTTTGTTAATTCTTTTACTTCTTTACAACAGTTATATGCATTTATATAATTTAGATATTTATCTAAAAAATAGTTATAAATAAATCTTGAACAACCAAATGATTTTTCTATTAATTGTTGTTGTTCTAAATTAGGATATAATCTAAATATATAACCTCTTATTATGTTCATCATATCACCACCCTGACAAAGCAATTATATCATATGAACAAATGTTTGTAAAGAGTTTTTGGCTATGTTAGACCGCATTGATTAATAACATATGAAATGATAAAATATTAATGTAGGTGAAGTATGATATGAAAAATAAATTAGAAGAAATAATAGGAGAACTAACAAAAGAAGAAAGAAAAATTTTGTTAAAGAAATTAGAAGAAATAATAATAGAGGAATTTAGTGAAGAAAATAATGCAGACAGGATAGTTGAATGTTGTCCAAAATGTGGAAGTACTGAATTTTGGAAAGCAGGAAAATATAGAGGTAATCAAAGATACAAATGTAAAAAATGTTTAAATCAATTTACCGCAAATTCAAATTTGATTTTTGTAACAACAAAATTAGACTTATCAATATGGCTAAAGTATATGGAATGTATAGTAGATAAATTATCGTTAAGAGCTAGTGCATCAAAAGTGGGTGTAGGATTAAAAACTTCATATTTTATGAGACATAGAATATTGGAATGTATAAAAAAGCATTTATAAAAAGAAATATAATACATAATAGGTATGATTCGAAAAATAGAAGCAAAGGAGTTATAAATAATGTAAATTCACTTCATAGTAGGTTTAGATATTTTATGCATAATTTTCATGGAGTATCAACGAGAAGATTAGTAAATTATTTGAACTGGTTTATGTGGATAGAAACATTTAAAAAAATTGATTCTCACTCAGAAAAAATCAATCTTTTATATAAGCAGAGTTTAAATGGATATTACCAAACCACTATTAGAGGTTATTCAAAGACACCATATCCATTTTTTGATTATTATAAAAACTATAACAATATTCCAAAGAATAATCAATGCGGTCTAACATAGCCGACTTTTTTATTATCAAGCTCTTTCCTAATATAAAAAAAAACTTTAAATATCCTATACTTAAAGTTATATATTATAAACAATTTTACTATTTTCTGTTAACCTCATCATTTCCAATTTAGTAAGTTGTTCTTTAATTTTTAAGTAAATATTATTATTATTTATGAACACATTAACTTTATTAAGTAAATCTCTTGGTATATCATCAACTAAATATAAAAATTCTGTATCAACAGTTATAATTCTCATATCAACTTGATTTTTAAAATATTCATAATAATCTAAATCATCTTTTTCTAAATGAAATACAACTCCATAAAACTTATCTACATATACAGTTACTTCATAAAAACCTTCTATAATTATATTATATTTGTCTTTTAAAATTTTAAATAACTTTTTTAAATAATTTTCTAAATCATCTCTTTCATTTAAATTTATATTTTTAATTATTTCCTTTTTTATATATATATCTAATGTAAGATTATCAATAAATTTTATGCTCATCAACTCACCTATTTTATATTATGAAAAAAGAACAATTTAGCTACATTGTCCTTTCAATTTTTTCATAAATCTCTTTTTTACCAATTTTAGTAACATTAGAAAACATAACAAAATCGTCACCAACAACTAAATCTAACTCTTCTAAAATCATGTTCCTTTGTTTTTGTTGTAATGTTATTCCAACTTTATCAGTTTTAGTAGCTACTATAGTTACTGGTATTTTATAATATTTAAGATAATTATACATCATTAAATCGTCATTAGTTGGCTTATGTCTAAAATCAATTAACATAAATACCTGCTTTAAATTTGGTCTATTTTTAAGATAATCTTCCATCATTAAACCAAACTTTTTTTGTTTTTTCTTACTCAACATAGCAAATCCATATCCAGGTGCGTCTACTAAATAAAATTTATCGTTAACATGATAAAAATTTATTGTCTGCGTTTTTCCTGGTGTTGCGGAAGTTCTAGCATAATTTTTTCTATTTATAAGTGTATTTATAAAACTACTTTTTCCTACATTACTTTTACCAACCAATAAATATTCTGATTGTCCGTCAGTTGGATACTGACTTCTCCTAACTGCACTAACCTTTAAATCTATGCTTGTAATTTTCAAATTACTCCACTCCTTTAAAAGATGAACTAATTATAACATGTTATGATTTTTTTGTCAAAAATTTAGTACTGATTATAAATATATAATATAGTATATATATAATATTTCCAAATTTAATCATGGGAAATATGTTATATAAAACTATGAAACTTATATTTTCTAAATTAATTGTCATAAAAATTGAAAACAATATATTTATTAAAGAAAGACCATAAAAAATAAAATTTATTTTTTTATATTTCGTTTTAAAAATAATTATACTTGAGATAATTAAATACAAAATTGTATTAAAAAAATAAAAATATATATTATTTATAGGATTATTAAATTTAAAAGTTAATATTTTTTTTATATAGAAAAAACAAATTATTGAAATTAAAATTACATTTATTAAGCAAATAAAATAATTCATTATTTTATTATTTTTATTAATAATAAGCAAAATTGTGAATAATATAGAACTTATTATAATAGCTATAAATATATCATATTTAAAAGAATTATGAAGTAGTTTTAGTGTCGTTAATATGTCGTAGTTTAAACTCATACTTACCATACCCTATCTACATAAATTCTACCATAATAATCAAATTCTTTCAATGTAGAAAGTAAAAATAATTTATTTATACTTTATAATTATTATATAGCTTTTTGTCATCATCAAATATCCCTTCACATAACTCATCCATTCCAACTCCAAGAATTTTGGCTATTTTATACATAGAATAAAATGATAATGACTTTTGTCCTCCAATACTCACTATATGTCTTAAATATTCATAAGATATATCTATTTCTTCGGCAAATTCCATAAGGTTTATTTTTTTATCTTTACACATTTTTCTAACATTAGTACCTACTATATACTGTATGTCATCTTTAGATTTAAATTTCGTATGTTGATCTAATTTATGCATAATACCACCACACATATTATCTCATACTTGATTTTTAGATGTATGCAAACTGCACTTTTGCACGCAAAAAATAATGTACTTGCAGTAATATTTTAAAATCTATTAAATATACTCTATTAGAAATACAGGAGGAATATATGATAAATAAAAAAAGTTTATGGTTTTTGACACTATTTAGTCTAATTTTAGTATTAAGTATTTACTATATCACTATGCCAAGCGAATTAATGTTAACCACTAATTCAAATAAGGCTGAAAAAAGTGAAAGTTCTACCCCTACTATATCAGTTGATGAAAGTGATATACTAGTAGCCCTAAGAGTAGAAGCAGACGAAGAAATGTCTAAAGAAATAGAAGATTTGCAATTAATACTTACAAATACAGAATCTTCTGTTGATGAGAAAAATAAAGCTTATGAAAAAATAAAAGAATTAAATGATATGAGAGGGATAGAAGAAAAATTAGAAAATCAAATAAAAGAAAGTTACAAACTCGATTCTTTTGTAAAAATAGATGGAAATCAAATTAAAGTTACAGTAAATAGTTCTGAACATTCAGAAAGTTTAGCTAACAATATAATGAGAACTATACAGTCTAATTATGAAGAATCAAAATATATAACTGTTAAATTTCAAAAATAATTTTAATATATACTGGTTATTACCAGTTTTTTTATAATAGAAAAATAAAAAAATTTACATTTTTTTTATTTGCTTTTTAATTAATTTTGCATGCACAACAATCCTTCCACCTTGATTATTTTGACAAGTAGATAAAGTAAGAAATTTATCTTTAATATTAACATCTGTATCAATAGGAGAAATATTTCTTTCCTTCACTATATTAATCCATTTTTGCTTATCAACACTATTATTAAAATTTGGTGTTATGTAATAACTTTCACGCTTAGTTGTATAAATAGAAAATATTTGGAATACCATATTTTCTTTTAAAGTAGATATAAAAATAACATAATTATCTGCATCACTTTGCCATTCTTGAGATAAAGTATTTTTTAAAGTGCCAAACATTGCATCATTAAGTCTTGAATGACCATAAATAATTGTATTATCATCTAAATCGTCTATATTATTTCTATAATCCATAAATATCCAACCCGCTCCATTTTCTTTTTTATCAAATGAATGATTTAAATAATAATCATTATCATTTGTTTGAACTACAGGATAATTTATATTGGTATTTCTCATATGAATATAGGCAACAGTATCACTATTCATAGATTTTAAAACTGAAACACTAACCTGATA
The DNA here is from genome assembly GCA_947598345.1 of uncultured Bacilli bacterium. Taxonomy (GTDB): domain Bacteria; phylum Bacillota_I; class Bacilli_A; order RF39; family UBA660; genus UMGS1613. Next base: position 5,671 of record CANQFF010000036.1, on the reverse strand, counting down.
AAAAGGCATCGATGCATAATAGTAATAATTACTATTCTTATCACTTGGTGGATTAATAAGCTCTCCATATTCTTTATTATTATTCAAAATAGTATTTTCTTCTATTTTTTTATTAATTTGTCTTATTTTGTAATTATCTATGCACCAATTAAATATAGTATATATTGAGAAGAGAATAATAATAAGACACGGTATTAGTACAATATATTTTATTTTTTTATGACTTTTTTCTTTTGATGACAATTGTGTCTTAAAATACTCTTCTAAAGTCATATATCTTCTCATATTTAATCACCCCCGAATACAAGACTAAAATATTATTATGAAAAAAGGAGTTAATTTATGAAAAAATTTATATTTTTTTACCTAATCATTACAACATTTTTATTAATAACACCAAAAGTTTTCGCTGCAGACGATTACGGTACAGTTACAGATATTACAAAATCTACTGGAGACTCTCTTACTACAGGTAGCGGAACTATACAAACTAATGGAAATACAACTACAATAAAATATTCAGCAGCCGAATTTAAAATGCTAGAAGCTGATCCAGATGCAGATGGTGGCGAAAGACCTGGTCCTGCTGCTTGGATTGGTTTTGAAGTTGCTAAACCTAAAAATGAAACTGATTCAAGTTACAAAGTTACACTTCCAGATAATAAAACACAACAACTAAAAACATATCCTTATAAAGACTATGTTGGAATTACACCAGAAAATTTAAAAAAAGTTCTTTTAAAAGGAACTACTTTAACTTACAAATATTCATTTGATTGGAATGAAGATGACAGAGCTGATCAATATGTAATAATTGAAATTGATCCAAAAGGAATCACTCTTATATCTGAAAAAGGAAACGATTCCGTATGGTCACCAACAATGGCACAAAAAATTTTAAATGAACAGAATCCAAATACAGGAGATATTAATCCATATTTATTTATAGTACTTACCATAATTGGAGGATTAGGAATAATATATTGTTGTAAAAAGGCATAATTGTCTTTTTTATTATAAAAGTATTGTATCAAAAACATTTGTTTGACATAATTAATTTAGGAATATTTAACAGTTGAGTGCTTGCCGACTTCTAAAAGGAAGGAGGCTGACGATATGTATAAGAAAGATTTTTTGATCTTATCTCTTATTCTTATTATCTTTTTACTAATAGCCTTACTTTTTACTTTTGTAATATAGTATTCTATGTAAAAGAAAAGCACACAATCTAACAAGATTAAGTGCTAACCAACAATTGGCGAGTACTCAACATTGCGTTGTTAAGTATTCCCTTTTTATTTTATGCAAATTCCCCTGCTAAATACATAATAACATAAAAACGACTTTTTTACAAGTCGTTTTCTATTTTTACTCGTATTTCTCGAGTTATTAGTCAATCTGGTGTCCCAGAAGGGATTCGAACCCCTGACACTCGCCTTAGAAGGGCGATGCTCTATCCAGCTGAGCTACTGAGACATCATCGTTCCAAGGAACAAGTTAATTATATAACAAATTTTAAAATTATTCAATACTTTTAATAACACTTTTATAAATTTGTTCATCTTCTACATTAAATATAACTGTTTTAACATCATAATTATCACTTACTGACAGACAAATCGTATATATTACTTCCTCTAATATTTCTTTATTATTTATATCATTGAATATAGCGCTGTTAAAATTAATTACTAATTCATCTAAATTTTCATTTACTGATAGTATTTGAGTATTACTATTTAAATAACTCATTAAATTTGTTTTATAAACATTACTACTACTTAATTCATCAACAATTATTTCTATTTTACTTCTACTATCATTATTAACTTTAGTTACTGGTACAAAATATTCTTTGTCATTAAATTCACTTATATAATATATAGTTGTTTTATTTATATTTTTTGTATCAGTTATATTATATTCCTTATTTATTCCAAAATTTCTATCTAATGTAGATGGTAAATTTATTTTTGATTGAGGAAGTTTGGTTAAAATTTCTCCATCCATATATATTATAACAAAATTAACATCATCAATACCAGTTAATGTATATACAATAGCCTCTATAATTTTTTCTTCATTTTCTACACTAGTGTTCATAAGTTCACTAGAAAAATCAACTTTTATAACACCTTCATTATAAGTTAAACTCAATATTTTAGTATTACTAGGAATAATCGATTTAAATCCATTAGGAATACTATTTTGTTTACTATCATCTATAATAAGTGCATGTAAAAGTTCTTTTGCCTTATCTTCAATATTTTTATTTTTAGTAACTATTTTAGTGCTTGCAAGATAATTATTTGAATCTAATAAAAAAATTTGTGATGTATCCACACTTTTATCAACATAATTAACTTCCTCTTTTATATTTAAAGTTTTTTCTGAATCAGGAACCATATATATTAATAAAATTGCAAATAATGCAACTGCACACACAATTAATTTTTTTGTATAAATCCTTTTAAGCATATTATCACCTAAAAAAATATATGTAAAAAAACGTATAAAATACGTTTTATAATGAAATTTCTCCAAGTCTAAGCAGTTCTACAACCGCACTAGCTCTGCCTTTAACTCCTAATTTTTGCATAGCATTTGAAATGTGGTTTCTAACTGTTTTCTCACTTATATTTAAATTACTAGCAATATCTTTAGTTGTCTTATTTATAATTAGCATTTCAAATACTTGTTTTTCTCTTTTAGTTAAAATGCTTTTTTTCATTTCTACCTCACTTCCTAATAGAGTGGTTTATATTTTCTCATATTATTTTATGTTGATATTACGATAAAGTGATTGTACCTGCCTATTAAATATAATTATTATTGATTATTATATTTTTAACTGATATACTATTAGTAACAGAATTATATTGAAAGGAGAATTTATTTTTTAATGAAAAAAGTTATTAAGGTTATAATTTCAATCATTTTAATAAGTGGTTTATTTATATCGACATCTTTTATTTTATGTTTATTACCAATTAAAAAAGCTATTTCTGGAAATGCTATTAAAGAAATTATTTCAAATTTAGAAATTGAAAAACTTGTTGAAGAGGATCCTAATTTTGAAAAAGCAATATATGATGTTTTGGAACCAGTTTTTACGGAAACACAAAAATTAAATATAGATGACGAAGTAATTATTAAAATTTTAGATTCTGAACAAGTTAAAAATATAGTTGGTAACGCTACTGGTAATTTTATGGATTATATAATTACAGGTGTTGATAAAAAATTAATAACAACAGAAAATATTGAAGAGTTATTAAATAAAGCTATGGATGATATTAATGATAGTGGATATTATGAAATAAGTGAACAACAAAGAAATAAGATTTTAAAGGTTGTTGAAGATCAAGTTTATGAATATGATGATTTAATTCCAAATACTAGTTCAATTGAAAAAAATTTTACTCAAGAGGATATTAATAAATTAAATGAAATTCGTTACTATTTCAAACAACCAATTATTTATTTTTCATTGGCAATAGTATTATCTATTTTAGGATTAATATTTATATATCATAAAAAGGCTAAATTTATAAAATATAGTTCTATTACTATTTTAATTTCATCTATATTTATAAGTTTAATAGATTTAGTATTATTATTAATAAACAAGTTTATTTTATATAAAGAAATACCATATGTATATATTTTTGTTAACAATATTATTAAATATATTTTTACTGTTTCTATTACAACATTTACTGTTATGATTATTATATTGATTTTATATAGCATTATAAACAAAAGATCTAAATTAACCAATTAAATATTAAAACAAACCCAAAAGGTTTGTTTTAAATATCATCAAATATTATTTGTGGCATATTAGGATACTCTTTTTCATCGTATTTTTTTAACTTGTAATGAGCCCTAATAAGTAATCTAACTAAAATCCAAGATGTAAAAAGTGCTGAACTTAATTCTAATAATATTAATAAATTAGAATTCGAGTATACCGTTAATTCATTATATACATTTATATTATTTTTACTTACAGTGTCTATTACAAGTACTAAAAATACATCTATTATAAAAGCATTCGTTATATTTAATATCTTAAGTGATTTTTTCATTTTACGACTGAATATACTATAAATTAAAAATGCGTTAGATATTGATAATATAATCACATACACCGTTAAATTAGGAAAATATAGTGCCATAAAAATATCATCAAATAAATTATCAACTAGACTAAAGATTAAAGAATTATAGCCAGTTAACAATATTAAAGTAATACACAAAAATACTATTACAAATACCCATTTACTTATCTTTTCATCTCTTTTTACACATAATATCAAAAAAATTAATACAGCTATTCCAAGCATAGAGCAAGACAAAAAAAGTGGAGATGATACAATTATATCAATTAATATTTTTATTTTTTCTATCATTGTATAATCGTTCATTACATCACCTCTCACTAGTAATTTTCTTTATTCGTTAATTCCAGTATATATACAGTTTGCTTTGTATCACTATTTCTAGTGCAAGTTATAAGTGTTAAAGTATTTTTTGAATTATCTCTATATATAGCAACCTTTCCTGTTTTTTCTACTTCATATATATTTGTAACCTTATAATTATATTTAATATTCTTATAATAAACATAAGCAACATCATTTACAGATAATTTATATAAATTATGAAAAAAGCATATAGAACATAGTCCAGAATGAGAAGCCAGTATTAAATTATTATTTTTTTCATCAGGAAATGTTGAACCATTTATAACAGTTATATTGTAGTCAACATTATTATACCTAGAATTAATATCTAAAAAACCTCTTTTTAAACTTATTTTAGGTATTTCAAGAATACCTATATAATTATATTTTGTCTCTTGATTTTGTGGTTTCTCTGGTTCTGGTTCTTCTATAGGATTTTCTTCAATTTTCTGCTCTATTTCACTATCATCATCTATATTTTCTGGTAATTCATTTTCATATAGCATAATATTCATATCAGAAAACGCTTTATTTTTTTTCTCCATGAAATAATCATAAAAGCCTAAAATTACTCCTAATAAAATTATTACTATCCCTACTAATAATATGGTACTATTCTTTATTTTTAGCTTTTTTAACATAGATCACAATCCCTATTCCTAATGCTATATCAAACATACCAACACATAAAAGTAACACTTGTACTGTCTTAGATGAATCTTCTAATTTTACTACAGGTTTATTCTCTATTTTTATTGGAATTTCATCAGTTGTTATATCTATAACAAACTCTATTTTTTTATTACTTAATTCAAAATCTTTTGGTGCACTAACTTGCTCTAATATATAATTACCGAAATCTAAATCTGTTATAATATAATCTTCATCAGTTGATGTCCATTCTTTTACAGTATTTCCTTCCTCATCGGTAATTTTTAAATTAGCTCCTTTTAAATTAGAGCCATCTTCTTGATTTACTACACTAACGCTTACTTTTCCTACTGCGGATACTCCACTAATACAAATAAAAATCAAAATAATCGTAAAAACTAACTTCTTCATAATCCCTATCTCCACTCTCTATTTATTGTAACATATTAATAAAAATATATCAATTATTTTAAGATTTGAATATTTTCGTTTGTACCTATTTTCAACAAAAATTTATCAAAAAATTAATATTAAATATAGTATATTTATAT
>CANQFF010000035.1 GCA_947598345.1 uncultured Bacilli bacterium | reverse complement strand
TAAATATAATGTTTGAAGGGTTAAAACTATATATGAAGAAAGACTTGGAACTGCAAGTCAATTAAAATTTTGACGAAAAAAAATATAATAGGGTAGCAACTATCCGAAATTGGTCTATGGGAAGACTAAGTCTTTATGAAGTAGAAAAAAATGCCAGTGATGGCATTTAGGTCAAAATTTATTTTGACTTTTGTTCTAAAATTACTTTAAAAAAAATTAAATTTAATATATAATTATTTATATCAAGAGCTATGGAGGTATTATGGATATAGAATTTAATGATGTTAAAGAATTATATAAAAGACTTACACCTGCACTCAACACTAAAATAAATGATTTAAAAAGAAATGATTTGGATTATATAAAAAAAGATGATATTTGGAATTATTTAAAGGTTACAAAATGGTCTAAAGCAAATAATTTACTTTTATATCAAATGGTAGATGATATTTTAAATTTAGATGATAATGAAATAGATGAATATGTAAAAAATGAAATAAGAAAAAAAGTAGTTAAACCAAATTTGGAAAATATGAAATGGGATGATGGTAATGTCAAAAAAGAAGAACAATAAAAAAACAAGTTTAGGTAAATCTGTAATAGTGATGGGTATAATACTAATAGTATCAATTTTAGGTTTGTATTTTGATATTAAAAATTTAAAATATGGACTAGATTTGCAGGGCGGTTTTGAAGTTTTATATCAAGTCGATAGTATTGATGGAAAAGAAGTTACACCTGATATGGTAACAAGCACTTATAGAATTATAAATAAGCGTATAAATTCATTAGGTGTTAGTGAACCTGAAATATCTATAGAAGGAAATAATATTCGAGTAATTATGGCTGGTATAGATACAGTTGAAGAAGCTAGAAAAACTATCAGCACGACGGCTGCTTTAACATTTAGAACATTATCTGGTGAGTTACTTATGGATAGTAGTGTTTTAGAAAGTGGTAAAGCTAGCGTAGGTTTCAGTGCTGAAAAAGGTTACTATATATCTTTAGCCATTAAAGATAAAGATGAATTCTTTAAACAGACAAAAAAAGTAAGCGAAATGTCTGATAATATGATTGTAATATGGTTAGATTATGAGGATAATATGAAAATTGAAACTTCTACATCATCAACCGAATTTCAAGGCTATGGTTATAGGTTAAAAGAAGAAGTAGTAGATGAGGAAACTGGTGAAACAAAACTGGAAGATGTGTTTTATAGCTGTGGAGATTTAGAAAGATCAAATTGCTTATCTGTTGCAGGTGTATCTCAAGGTTTTGCAAGTGATGTTATAATAGAAGGAGATTTTACTAATAAAGAAGCTCAAAGTTTAGTTGATTTGATAAACAGTGGAAGTATGCCAACTAAATTAACAGAAATATCATCTAAAACTGTTTCAGCATCTTTTGGAGAAAATTCTTTACAAAAAACATTTACTGCTGGTGTACTTGGAATAGGTTTAATAATTTTAGTTTTGATAGTTTTATATAGAGTAAGTGGTATTATTGCTAGTGTAAGTATGTTAGCTTATACTTTCCTAACTTTATTAATTTTCAATTTAGTTGAAGGAAGATTATCACTTCAAGGAATTGCAGCCTTAGTAATTGGTATAGGTATGGCAGTAGATTCTGCAGTAATAAGTTTTGCTAGAATTAAAGAAGAGTTGAGAAGAAAAGTTAGTTTAAGAACTGCATACAGGGATGGAAGTAAGGAATCATTTATATCTATATTAGATGCTAATATAACTACACTTATAGCTGCTATAATATTATTTATTTTTGGGCAGAGTAATGTAAAAGGTTTTGCAACTATGTTAATTATAAGTATAGTAGTAACTTTCATAGTTATGGTATATCTAAACAGATTTATTATTAAATTGTTTGTAAATAGTGATAAATTTGAAAATCATACAAAAGCATTTATAGGGTATAAACAAAATAGTAAAGAAAGTAAATTCGATTTTGTTAAACCTAGAAAAATTATATTTATAGTAGTTGGTCTTATAATTGTATTTGGCTCTATGTATATATATAACGATGGATTAAATCTTGGAATAGATTTTAAAGGTGGATCTACAATAGAGATAAATTCTGACAATAAACTAAGTGCTTCTGATGTAGAAAAAGATATCAATGAATTAAATTATGATATCGACAGTATAGAACAAATTGATAGTAAAAGGGTATATGTTACAGTAGGTAATGTTTTAGATAATTCTGAAACAAATAAGGTAGAGGACTATTTTAATAGTAAATACGATGCTACTACTAGTGTTGGAGCAATATCTAATCAAGTAAAGAAAGATATAACAAATAATGCTATTAAAGCTTTAATATATGCTTGCATAGGTATGGTTATTTATATAACTATAAGATTTAAATTTAGTTATGGAATAAGTGCAATACTAGCTTTAGTTCACGATAGTGTAATGGTTCTTATAATATTTAGTTTATTTAGATTAGAAGTAAATAGTATGTTTATAGCTGCTATATTATCAATAATTGGATATTCTATAAATAATACAATAGTAATATTTGATAGAATAAGAGAGAATAAATCAAAAATGTATAAAGATAAGATAAAGAAAAAAGAGGAATTAGTAGAAGTAGTTAATGTAAGTTTGAGACAAACTGTAAAAAGATGTATAATTACGACATTAACAACAATTCTTCCAGTGTTATGTTTAATTTTTATAGGTTCATACGAAATTTTAAATTTCAATATTGCATTACTTATTGGTTTATTAGTTGGAACTTTTTCAAGTTTATTTATATCAAGTCAGATTTGGATGTTCTTTGAAAAAAGAAATATAGGTCGTAATCCAAATAAACATTGGTATGATGATGATAAAAAAGAAAAAGAAGAATTACAAGTAAAAGGAATAAATTGCTAGAAATTATTATAATTTGATTGCGAGTTTGTGAATAATAACTCGCTTTTTTATATTTCTTTATAAAATTTGCTCATATGATGTAATTATCTTATCAAAACTGCAAATCAATTAAAATTTTGACTTTTGTTCATGATTGCTTTTATAATTATTTTATTATATAATGTTATTAGATAAGGAATGATAAAAATGGGGTTAATAAAGATGGATTTTGATATTTCCAAAGACAATTGTTTAGGGTATATTTATTGTCCGGAAATGAAAAATGATGTAATTATTAGAAGTGGTATATTTAAAGATTATAAATCTGATACAAAAGATAAAAACCATATTCCAAGTGATATTGGTATACTTGTTGATGAAGGACAATTTTTAATAGTTTCTTCTGATGGAAAGATCGAAGATTTTACATCAGAGGCAGGATATTATACTTTCGATAAGAAAAGTAAGCCTTTAATGTTAAATGAAAAGTTTGATGATCTTAACAATTTAGAACTAAACAATGATATTAATGTATCATCTGCAAGAAAATTTTATTTTATAAATACAAAAGAAATAAAAGGAGATAAGTTTTCTACTCCAATGCCTATATCATATAAAGACAATAATTTAAAAATTAATGTTGATGTTAAATGCTATGGACGATATACATTTAAGGTTACCAATCCAGTTAATTTTTATTATTCATATGGCTCAAATATTGATAGTGATTATGTACTAGATGATAATTTTAAAAAACAGTTTCTAGAAAAATTTTTAGAAATTTTAAATCAAGCATTATCTTTAGTCTCAACTAGTAATATACCATATAATTTGTTACCAAAATCTAGTGAAGACATAACTAATGCCGTAAAAAGTTGTTTAAAACAATTTTATCAATCACAAGGTATAAGTGTTAATAATGTATTATTATCTAGTGTTACTCCTACAGTAGATAGTGCCATAATGATTAAAGCAATAGAGGAAGACAAATTATATTCTAATTCAGATATTATAAATGATGATTCTAAAGAATCTGTTAAAGAAGTAAAGATGTTTTGTACTAATTGTGGTGAAAAAATAATAGGAGATATAAAATTTTGTACTAATTGTGGATTTCAAATAAATTGATAATCCTTTTTTTGACAAAAAGAAACATAGGTATATGCAATAATATTAAAAAGGAGGATTTATGGAAAATTGTATCTATGTTGGAGTATCAATATATAATGAATTAAAAAATTGCAAGATATATATTCAACAAAAATATCTAACACAACACGATAAAATAATATTATCGTTATATCTAGGAGTTATAAATTCAAGAAATGAAATAAGTGAACAGTTAAAAACTTATAATTATTTTTTAAATATAATTGTTAATTATAAAGATATTGATTATGATATTTATAATTATTTATACAATCAATATTTTGCTTATATATTTGAGAATAATGAATTTAACTCAATAAATGATTATTTTATTTATTTATTGAATCAAGATATAATAAAGGAAATTAACAAAGGTAAACATATTGAAGATAAGTTTTTTGATAAAAATAAGGTAAATAAAAAAATAAAATTATGGGGTGAAAAATGCCAATAATAGGGATAATTACAAGAAAATCAAAAACTTCGGAAAATAGAGATATAAATATTTTATATAGCGCTATTTCAAAGGCTATTAAAAAAAATGGTGGTATTCCAGTAGGGTTAATATTAGATGAGAATTATAAAGAATCTATTGATATATGCGACGGAATAATATTTCAAGGAGGAGATGATTTTGAAAAATATTATGATGAAGCTTTAATATATGCACATAACATAGATAAGCCAGTGTTAGGTATATGTTTAGGAATGCAACTTATGGGTGTTGTGTTTAATGGATTTATGATTGATATTGATAATCATAAAACAAAATTAGACTATTCTCATAATGTTACTATAAAAAAAGATTCTAAATTGTTTGATATATTAAAACTTGAAAATCTTAAAGTTAATAGTAGACATAGATCTACTGTAAAAAAAACTGATTTGGATATTGTAGCTATTAGTGATGATGGATATATTGAAGCAGTTGAAGACAAAAATAAAAAATTTTTTATAGGTGTTCAGTGGCATCCAGAAGACATGATAGAATATGATGATAAACAAAATAATATATTTAAGTATTTTATAAATTGTTGTTAAAAGACTGCTTTCAAGCAGTCTTTTAACATATTAAATGTTGTAATTATTTATACCATATTTTTCGTCTTTTGTATCGAAAAATAATTCTGTTTTTATAGGATTATATGTTAAATAAGCTAATACGATATAACATATAATTATAGCTATAAAAGAAATTAAATTAAATTTATTAAAATTTTTAGATTTTAAGATATAATAACTAATTATTTGAGATATTATAATCGCCATAAGCATTATTCCTATATTTAAAAACATTTTAGGTCCTATTTTATAATAAAATGGTAAATACATTGCTAAAAATATTGGAATTATAGTAATAGCTGATAAAAATAAAGAAGTAAAAAAATTATTATATTTAATTTTAAATTTTTGAAGTATTATAAAATCTATTATTCCATATGCTACAACACTAGTAAATATTAATTTTTGATGTTCCCAAATTGATTCATTCACTGGAAAAAATATTGCTGTAATACCACATGGTATAAGTTCATATACAAAGTGAAATAAAAAACAAAGTATAAATATTCCAATGACACCTATAATTTTAACTTTTTTAAGACTCATAAAAATCTCCTCTCTATTTATAATAATAATGGTGATAATATGAAAATTAGATTAGGTTATGCATGTGTTCCAGTAACTATAAATGAAACATCGTCTCACTCACTAACTTATACTAACTATAAAAAATTAGGATTTGTAAAAGCAAGAGAGAAATTAGATAGTATTATTAAAGAAAATTTTAAAGGACTTGAAAATATTTTAAAATATAATATTAAAAATGATATATATTTTTTTAGAATGACATCTTCTTTGTTGCCACTTTTATCACATCCTGATGTAACTTATGATTTTTTTAATCAATATAAAGATTATTATAAAAAGATAGGTAATTTAATAAAAGACAATAAACTGAGAGTTGATATGCATCCTAGTGCATATACTGTTTTAAATAGTACAAATGAGGATGTTGTTACATCTACAATTAATATACTCAAAAATTATCAAAAAATGTATGAATACATGGGAATAGATTCTATACTTGTTTTGCACATTGGAAGTAAATTCGGTGGTAAGAAAGAATCGATAAAAAGATTTATAAATAATTTTAATAAATTAGATAAAAGTTTACAAAAATTGATAACTATTGAAAATGATGATAAAAGTTTTAATATTAGAAATGTTTTAAGTTTATGTGAAAAATTACAAATCCCAATGGTGCTGGATTATCATCATTTTAAAATAAATAAAAATAATGAGAAAATAGAAGATTATATTGAAAGAATATTTAATACTTGGAAAACTTTACCGAAGATTCATTTTTCTAGTCCAAAAGATAAAAAAAATAAAAGAAGTCATAATGATTATATTGATTCAGATGATTTTATTGATTTTTTAGAAAAAATAAAGTTTACAAATAAAGATTTTGATGTTATGATAGAAGCCAAGAAAAAAGACGAAGCTTTATTTAGATTAATAAGGGAATTAAAATACAAGACTAACTATAAAATAGAAAAAAATACAATTTTTTTATAAAAAACTATTATAAAAAAAGGAATTTTAAAAGTTTTGTCGTTTATTAATATTGGGAAGTGATAGTTTGAAAGTAGATAATAATACTATAAATGAGATAAGAAATAGTGTTGATATAGTTGATGTTATATCAAGTTATTTAAAACTTTCATCTAAAGGAAAAAACTACTTTGGTGTTTGTCCATTTCACGATGATCACTCTCCTAGTATGAGTGTTTCAAGAGAAAAACAGATTTATACTTGTTTTTCTTGTGGAGCGACTGGAAATGTTTTTAAATTTATACAAGATTTTGAAAATATTACTTTCATGGAAGCGGTAAAAAAATGCGCAGATATGGCTGGTATAATTATTGATATTGGACAAGTTAAAAAAAATAATAAATATCAGGAATTATACGATATTTATGAATTAAGTCAAAAATTTTATCAAAATAATATAAATACTGAAAAAGGTAAGATGGCTAGGGAATATCTTCATGGCCGTATGTTAGATGATAATACAATTAAAGAATTTGGAATAGGATTATCTTTAAATGAAAAAGATATGCTTACTAAATTATTAAAAGCAAAAAAATATAATGATGATACTTTGATAAGAAGCGGTTTAGTTAATGAAAATGATTATGAATTATATGATGTTTATAGAAATAGAATAATGTTTCCATTATATGACTTAAATGGGAAAATAATAGGTTATAATGGAAGAGTTTATAACGGTGAAAAAGAAAATAAATATATTAATTCAAAAGAAACAGATATATTTAAAAAAAGAGATCTTTTATATAATTATCATAGGGCAAAAGAAGAATGCAGAAAAATTCATCAAGTGATAATTATGGAAGGACCTATGGATGTTATAAGAGCTTATACCGTTGGAGTTAAAAATTGTGTTGCGGCATTAGGAACTGCATTTGGTAAAGAGCAAGCAATGTTAATTAGAAAATTATCTGATAATGTTGTTTTATGTTTCGATGGTGATGACGCAGGGTTAAAGGCTACAAAAAGTGCAATAGAAGAATTAACTAAGTTAGGTATATCACCAAAGATAGTTAGATTAGAAGATAATAGTGATCCAGATGAATATATAATAAAAAAAGGCGGAGAAGCTTTTAAAAATAAAATAAATAATTCTATGAATATAATGGAATTCAAGGAATATTTACTAAAAAAAGATATAGATATGAATAATACTGTTCAATTAGCTGATTATACTAATAAAATGATTGAAGAGATAAATAAAATAGATGATGATATATTAAAAGAAGCAAGTATTAATAAACTTAGTAAAGATACAAATATAGATATAAATTTAATAAAAAGTAAAATTATTAAAAAGAAAGTTTTACCTCAAACACAAAGAAAAGATAAAAATATTAAATTAAACAAATATGTAAAATCAGAAAGATATCTAATTTATTATATGTTAAAAAATACTGATGTAATAAAAATGTATGAAAAGAAGATAACGCATATGCCAACAGAAGCTTATAGACATTTAGCATTTCAAATAGATTATTTCTATAAAGAAAATGGTTATATAGATGTTGCTGATTTGATAACATATTTAGGTGATGATTTAGAATCTGTAAAAGCTGTTGGTGATATTTCAATACTTGATTTACCAGATGAAGTAAATTTCGAACAGATAGAGGATTATTTAAATAATATTAAAGATTATAACGAAAAAGAGCAGGCAAGGATATATAAAAATAAACTAAAACAAGAAGTAGATTATGATAAAAAACTTGAATTAGCCTTAAAAACTCTTGAATTGAAAAAAAGGAGAGAAGAATATGATAAATGAGATTAAAACATTTGAAGAAAGAAAACTAGAATTAGTAAAAAAAGGTAAAGAAAAAGGATTTATAACATACGAGGAATTAGCAAATAATTTAAAAGGATTAGATTTAGATGCAGATAGTTTAGATGAGTTATATAATGCTTTTAATGAGAATAATATAGCAATATTATCAGAAAGTGATCAGGGTGATGGTGATGACGATGGTGGCAAGGTATTATTAGATGATAATGATCTAACTAAAGATTTAACTATAAATGACCCTGTTAGAATGTATTTAAAAGAAATAGGCCAAATAAAATTATTGACTTTGGATGAAGAAAGTGTATTAGCTGATAGAATAACTGCTGGGGATGAGGAAGCTAAAAATATATTAGCTGAAGCTAATTTGAGATTGGTAGTTAGTATTGCCAAAAGGTATGTAGGTAGAGGAATGTTATTTTTGGATCTTATTCAAGAGGGTAATATAGGTTTGATGAAAGCTGTAGACAAATTTGATGTTTCTAAAGGTTATAAATTTTCAACATATGCAACTTGGTGGATTAGACAAGCTATAACAAGAGCTATTGCTGATCAGGCTCGTACAATCCGTGTACCTGTTCACATGGTTGAAACAATAAATAAGCTTGCTCGTGTTCAAAGACAACTTACACTTGAGTTAAATAGGGAACCAAGTGAAGATGAAATAGCTAAAAAAATGGGTGTTAGTGTAGAGAAAGTAAGAGAAATATATAAAATAAGTCAAGATCCAGTTAGTTTAGAAACTCCTATAGGTGAAGAAGATGACTCACATCTTGGAGATTTTATTAAAGATGAGAGAAATTTAAGCCCTGAAGAATTCGCTACTAATGAAATGTTAAAAGATGAGATAAGTCAAGTTCTAGAAACTTTAACAGAAAGAGAAGAAAAAGTAATAAGATTGAGATTTGGATTAGAGGATGGTAAACCTAGAACTCTTGAAGAAGTAGGCCAAATGTTTGGCGTTACAAGAGAAAGAATTCGTCAAATTGAGGCAAAAGCCCTTCGCAAGCTTCGTCATCCTTCTAGATCTAGAAAATTGCGCGATTACATGGGTGACTAATGATTTTATCAAAAAGACTTCAGGCTGTTGCCACTTTAGTTGATATTGGTGTTAAAGTAATAGATGTAGGCTGTGACCATGCTTTACTAGATATATATTTAACTTTGAATAACGATAACAAGTGCATCGCATCTGATATTAACAATAATGCACTTGATATGGCAAAAAAAAATATTGACAAATATAACTTAAATAGTAAAATTGAAATTAGATTGACTGATGGGCTTAAAGGGATTGATGTTGAAGATACTGACAATATAGTGATAAGCGGTATGGGTACTCATACTATACTAGAAATATTAAAATCTCATAAATTGAGTAATACTTTGATAATATCTTCTAACAATGACATAGAATTACTTAGAAGAGAAATAGTTAATATGGGATATTATATAGATAGTGAAATATTTATAATTGATCACGGTAAGAGTTACATAATTATAAAATTTATGAAGGGCGGTAATGAGTACAAAGAAAAAGATTATATTTTAGGTCCAATATTAAAGAATAATGTAGAATATAGAAAATATTTAATAAAACAACAAGAAAAAATATTAAAAAAAATTCCAAAGAAAAAAATATTTATAAGACTAAAATATAAAATTAATATATTTAAATTAAAAATGAATATATAAAATTGTGATATCAATCACTTTTTTGTCTTTAGTAAAAGAATAAAAAGGGTATTGACAAAATATTAAAACTAAACTATAATTAGTACATAAGCTTTTTAAAAGTGTTGATTGAGAGAAGTAGTAATATATACTGATTTAAAGAGAGTTAGAGATGGTGAAAACTAACAATTAAGTGTATTATGAATAACACTCATGAACTGTTAACTTGAATTAAGTAGAGTTGGCCGGATGTAACCCGTTAAAGATTACACGATTTGATAGAATCGGTAAAGAGGTCTTTATGAC
>CANQFF010000034.1 GCA_947598345.1 uncultured Bacilli bacterium | reverse complement strand
CATTATGTCTATGATAGAAAAGGCTGAAGAAGTAATAGATGAAGATGAGGCTAAAAAAGCAGCTAAGAGAATGGAACAAGGTAAATTTGATTTAGAAGATTTTTTAAGTACATTTAAGCAAATAAAAAAATTAGGTCCTCTTGAAAGTTTAATAAAGATGATACCGGGAGTACCTAAAGAACTTAAAAACATAAAAATAGATCCAAAAGATATGGCACATATAGAAGCAATAATACTTTCAATGACACCATATGAAAGAAGACATCCAGAAGTTTTAAAGGCAACTAGAAAAAGTAGAATAGCTAAAGGATCAGCTAGAAGTGTAGAAGAGGTTAATAGATTACTTAATCAATTTGAACAGATGAAAAAAATGATGAAAATGATGAAAAATGGTAAAATGAAAATGCCGTTTTAAAAAATTGTTTTAAAAAATGGAATAAATTGTAAAAAAGGTATTGACAATTGTCGAATTATGTAGTATACTTTAATCAGTTTAGAGCTAGATATAGTACAAAATTATATAATAAAAATTATTTATGAAAGAAATTTTCAAAGTAATTTTAAAAATAATACAGTTCAATATCTAAGATAATATTAAGTAAAAAAAGTTATATAGTTAAAAACTATATAAACCTATTTGCTTAATATTAAACTGGAAATGCTAAATGCAATTTCTACCGACTCTAAGCTTTACAATTGTAAGAAGAAAGAAAACTTCAAAGGTAGTTGTGTTGCACTTTTCACTGATAATGTTTAGATGCAATTTTCCAAACTCAGAAGTGATAACTTTATCAGGGTTATCACTTTTTTGTTTTCAAAAATAGTCATAGTACCACTCACTTTAGTATATTTTACATATTATAAACTAGATAGGAGGTATTTATGTTTTTTAATAAAAATTGTGGATGTGGTTGTGAAAGACCAATGCCACAAATGGAACAACCTATAATGGAACCAACAATAACAAAATGTGTAGAAAAAGAATTTCACCATGAAGTACAACATTGTTGCCCAATTCATACTCATGTAATAAATAAACATATATATACACATACATATACCCCACAATATACTTGCGATGAGGAAGATGTAGTAATAAATAATGACTGTGGTGGATGTTCAGGTAATATGTTTAATAATTTTTAATAATTTTTAAAGTAGTTTAAGTAGTTTAAACTACTTTTTTTTGATATAATAAAGAATAAAGGAAATGTGATATTATGAAGGTGTTAACAATAAAAGAACCCTGGGGGAGTTTAATAATTAATGGATATAAAAAATATGAATTTAGAAGTTGGAAAACTAATTATAGAGGTAAAATATTAATACATACATCTCAAAGTATTGAAAGAGATAATAAGGAAAAATTTAAACAATATGGTATTGAATATCAACCTGGATGCATTATAGGTGAAGCTATTTTGACGGATTGCATACTTGTCGATGAAAAATTTATTAAAGAATTAAGAAAAGAAAATCCATTAGTATATGGTAAAAGTGGTCATAATGAGACATATGCTTGGAAGTTAGAATGTGTTAAAAAGTATGATAATGTTATTCATTGTAAGGGTAAATTAGGATTGTGGAATTATGATGTCGAAAAATAAATTAACGCTATTAATAAAAGTTAAAAAAATTTGTTGTATTTTTTGTAAATAAATTGTATAATTATATTATAAAGAAGGTAGGGGTATTTATGAATAAACTTATTTTTAGATTTTTAGGTGCAGTATCTTCAGCACTTATAATTATTGCAGTTTTTGTTCCCTTTATAAATATTAGTGGTTATACTCAAAGTTTATGGCAAATTAATAGTTCAATTAATGCATCTTATTTACCAATAATGTTGATGGTTTTTGGTGCGATAGGTGTTATATTTTTTGCTTTAAATTTCAAAACAGAATTCGCATATATGACTACTGGAGCTGTATTATTTTATTCTATAATGCAAACCGTACAATATATGGGCCAAGGAAATTTTGGAATGTTAAGTATGGGATATTATTTTTTACTAATTGGATCTGTTATGACTGGGGTTATGGCATTTTTATGTAATCTAAGAGTTAAATTAAAAGAAAATGTTATAACAGTTGAAAATACAACAGATCAACCATCAATGTTAAATCAAATTGATAAGTTGTATAATGAAAGTCCACAAAATTTAAGTGCAATTAATACAATTCAACCAGTAAATGTTAATACAAATAATGATTTAGTTCAACCAATTCAAAATGATATGCCGATACAACCTCTTCAGTCACTTGGTTCTATTCCGGACTCAAATCCGATTCCAGAGATTGAGGTTCCAGCGGTACCTACTAATCAAATTGGAACTGAAATTCCAAAATCTCTGCCACAATCAAATGTTATTGAACCACTTAATCAACAACAGGCGGTAAATCCAGTGGTACAAGAATTTCAACCACAACCTGTAAATAATCAATCACAAGCAGCGAATCCGGTAGTACAAGAATTTCAACCTCAACCTATAAATAATCAACCACAAGCAGCGAATCCAGTAGTACGAGAATTTCAACCACAATCTATGAATAATCAACCACAAGCAGCGAATCCAGTAGTACAAGGATTTCAACCACAACCTACAAATAATCAACAACAGGCACCAAATCCAGTAGTACAGGAATTTGATCAGACACATTTTTTAAATAATCAGCCAACAGTAGCGTCAAATCCAGTAAGTGGTGGATTAACGAATTTAGGTCAACCACAACCTCAATTTCAATCAAATGGTGTTACAACTGATATATTTGGTCAACCTTTAGATAGATAAGTTTATAAATAACTTTTCTTTTTTTTAAATATATTATATAATTAATTTGGAGGTATTTATGAATAAAGAAGTTAAATTAACAATTAATAATCTTATATATGCACTATTATTTTTAGTATTTGGTATAATACTTTTAACAAGTACACAAGATTTAATAGGAATAGTTTCAATTGTAATAGGCGCAATATTAATTGCTGCTGGAATTATTAAATGTATTATATACATATATATGAAAGGTAAATTAGGTGAATATCGCTTTTCTGATTTGGCAGTAGGTTTGTTAATAATATTTTGTGGAGTATTGCTTATAGTTTGTTCTGGTGCACTTAGTTTCGCAATTAGAACAGTAGTAGGTTTATGGGCTTTATTTTCTGGAATAAATAGAATGATATTAGCTATATCTACTAGATCTATAGATAAATCAGGATTTATGTTTTATTTATTGATAGCTTTTGTTATGATAATAGTAGGTGTATTATTGATATCTGGTATACTTGATAAAATGTTAGGATTATTAATAATAATATATGCAATTACTGAAATTGTGGGTTATATATATTACAAAGTAAAATATAAAGATAATGAACCAGTAACTAGTAATAAAAAAGAAACAAAACAAAAAAAATTAAAAAGTGGAAAAGTAGTAGACGCTGTTATCGAAGAAGAAGAAGAAAAAGAAGAGGATTGAGTTATTCAATCCTTTATTCGTTTAATTTAATGGTAGGAATTAAATTTTCCAAAGAATCATTTTTATATGTAGGTTCTGTTCCTTTTATATAATAAAACATAGTTGCATTTTTTGTATTATTATCAGCTATTTCACCACTTATTGGATTTACAAGAACACCGACTACATTACTAGGAAGTTCATACCAAGAAGTATCTTTATCTTTCATATAATTTTCCACAACTTCAGCCCAAATTTTTTTTAGATTTCCTCCTTCATTTGCATCAGTTGGACTATTATCATCGTAACCGCTCCATATACCAACTACAATATCTTTATTATATCCAAATATTAAGTGATCTGTGTCAGTTGTTCCTGTTTTGACAGAGTATTTATTGCTTAATTTACTTGCTAAATCATAACAAGTAGGGTAATTGTAATCGATAAAATTTTGATTATATGTACTAGTTAAAATTTCATTCATAATATAAACTAAGCTAGAATTTAAAACTTGTTCTTTTTCATCTGCTTGTTTATATAAAACATTTCCGTTAGAATCTTCAATTTTATTTATAAAATGTGGTTTGTTTTTATAACCACTACTAGCTAATGTACTATATGCAGCTACCATATCTATTAATGATATTTCTTCACTTCCAAGAGCAAGTGAAGGTATAGCTTCTAAGTGAGATGTTATTCCAACTCTTTTTAACATTTCAACAAGGGTTTCTTCTCCAAGAAAAAGGTGAGTTTTAACAGCATATATATTTTCAGAATATGAAATTGCAGCTGCCATAGTTATATCTTTATTACCATACTTATTATTATAATTGGCTGGGCTATAAGTTTGATCATTTGAAAATACAAATGTAGTTTGTTCACTAGTAAAAGTTGTTGATTCTGTAAATCCGTTTTCTAGTGCGATATAGTATAAAAAGGGTTTTAAAGTTGATCCAACCTGTCTTTTAGCATATAAAGCTCTATTGAATTGGCTTTTACTGTAATCCGTTCCACCAACAAGAGCTAAAACTTCACCATTATTTGGATTCATAACGATACTTGCAAGTTGCATTTCGTCATTATTAAAATTATTTTTTATTGAATTTTCTAGTATAGTTTGAGCATTTATATCTAGTGTAGTATAAATTTTTAATCCACCAGTTTCTAAAAAAGAATTGGGTAAATCAAGTGTATTTAATTCATCCATAACAGCATCTTGAAAATATCTTAATGTGCTAAGTTTATTGTTTTCAATAAAACCATAAAAGGTTAATTCGGTATTATAAGCTTCATCCATCTGTTCTTGAGTAATTATTTTATTATTAACCATAGATTTAAGTACTAAGTATTGTCTTTCTTTTGATTTATCATAATTTAATATTGGGGAATAATTACTAGGAGATTTAGGTATTCCAGCTAAAATAGATGCTTCTGCAAGATTTAGTTTAGCTGCACTTTTATTAAAATAATAATAGCTTGCGTTTTCTATTCCATAAACACCGCCATAGTTTATAGTATTTAAATAACCTTCTAATATTTCATCTTTGCTATATTGACTTTCGAGTTTTATTGTAAGCCATGCTTCTTTCATTTTTCTTTCCCAAGTTTTATTAAAGTCAAGAAATAAATTTTTTGCATATTGTTGTGTTATTGTGGAAGCACCTTGTAAAGTTTTTCTGTTTATAAGATTAATGTAAAGTGATTTAGCAATTCTAAAATAATCAAATCCTTGATGTTTATAGAAGTTTTTGTCTTCTATAGATATAGTTGCATCTATTAAGTATTTAGATATTTTATCTAATTTTATCCATTGGTCGCTGGTTCCATTTATGAGTGTATTATTAGAATCATATAAATAATAACCATTTGCAGTGTTTATATTTAGCTTTTTTGAAACCGATGCAATAAAGTATATTCCACAGTAAAATGTACCAAAAAAAATTATTAAAATTATAAGTATTTTAAATATTTTTTTAAACTTTTTCATAAGATCACCTTGTTCTAAAATTAGTATTGTAAAAAAATGTGAAAATATGAGTGCAAAAGTGAAAAAAGTATGTTATAATGTTCTGGAGTTGATATTATGAGTAAAATTGATTTAAAAGCTAAATTAATTTCAGCGGATTGCAATTTGGACATTCAAGTTAAAGCATTACAAACAAAAAATAAAATAGTTTATAAAGAAAATAATATTATTGTAACTATTCTTATAGGAAATAATAAAATAGAAATGAATAGGTCGTGCAACGAATATGATATAAATTTAGTGTTTGAAAAAAATAAAAAGACTATATCAACTTACAGTGTGTTTGGAGGTAAGAAACAATTCGATCTTGAAACAATCACTAAAAAAATTATAATTGAGGAAAAATTAATAGAAATAGATTATGAATTAGAAGGCAACGATTTTTCTTATAGTTTAAGAATCGGAGGTTAATATGGTAATTAAGATATTAAGTGAGTTACTTTCATCTAAAGCTAAAGAAATCGGTTATAATGAGGATTTAAGGGTAATAAAATCTAATAGACCAGATTTATGTGATTATCAATGTGATGAGGTTTTTAGACTTGCTAAATTATATCATGAAAATCCAATTGAAATTGGTGAAAAGCTAGTACATAGTATAAATGATATGGATAATTTTGAAAAATATTTTGAAAAAGTTGAGTTTTGTAAACCAGGTTTCATAAATATGACTTTGAGTTATTCATTTATAAATAAAATACTAAAAGAAATGAATTCTAAACCAAAATTTAATCTTAGTACTCCTGATAATGTAAAAACATATGTAATTGATTATGGAGGACCTAATGTAGCTAAGCCACTTCATGTAGGACATCTTAGACCAGCTATAGTTGGTGAATCTATTAAAAGAATAATTAATTATGTGGGACATAAAACTATATCAGATGTTCATTTGGGAGATATTGGACTTCCTATTGGTGAGGTAATCTATGCGATAAAAAGGGATAATATTGAAAAAAGTGAAATAACATTAGATTATTTAAATAAAGTTTATCCAGAAATGAGCGCAGCCGTAAAAGAAGATGAAGAATTAAAAAAAGAATGTTCTTCTATAATTAAGGATGTACAGGAAAAGAAAAATTATTTAGATTATTGGAAAATAATTTGTGATTTATCTGTTGGTGATATTAAAAGACTTTATGATTACCTTGGGGTATCATTTGATTACTGGTTATCTGAGTCTGATGCTTTTCAGTATATTCCAAAAGTTAAAGAATTTTTGGAAAAGAAAAATTTATTAGTAGATAGTGAAGGCGCAAAAGTAGTATTCATAAATAAAGAAGGAGATAAAATTAATTATCCACCTCTTATATTTGAAAAGAGTAACGGTGCGTATCTATACGAAAGTTCAGAGTTAGGAACTATATATCAAAGAATGGAAGATTTTAATCCAGATTACATATTATATGTTACTGATCAAAGACAGGCTATGCATTTTGAACAGGTATTTAGAGTTTGTGAATTAAGTGGTATGAGTAAACAGGCTAAACTTATACATTTACCAAATGGAACTATTAATGGATTGGATGGTAAACCATATAAAACTAGAAGTGGTCAAACTCCAAAACTAGATAATCTATTTAAAGAAGTAAGAGAAATATTTATATCTAAAAAAGACACAAATGCTTATATGAGTGAAGAAGATATAGATAAAATAGTTAATTCTATAATAAAATTTGCAGATTTACAAAATGGTCGAGATAGAGATTATATATTCGATATAAACAAATTTAGTGATACTGTAGGTAAAACAGGTCCATATATTTTATATACATATTTAAGAATGAATAAAATAATTAAAAATTTTGAATATGATGTAAATAATTTAAGTGATAGAATATATAATAATTATGATAGAGATTTAAGATTAGGTATTCTTGAATATGAAGAGGCAATAAAAAATTCTTTTAAAGAATTTAAACCTAGTTATATAGCTGAATATATTTATAATCTATGTGTACTTATGAATTCTTTTTATCAAAATAATCATATAAATAATTTAACAGATTTGGAAAAAAGGAATGATTGGTTAAGTGTTATCGCACTTGCTAATAAAATAATTAAAGAATTGTTAAATTTACTTATAATTGATATACCTACAGAAATGTAGTAATTTAGTTTGGAGGATATTATGAAATTAACAAATATGAAAAAAGAAGAATTAGAAATACTTTCCTATACGGATTTAACGGAATTAATATTAAGAGAAAATAAAAAACCTATGAATACTGCTACAATATTTAAAACTATTTGTAATTTACTAGAATTAGGTGAAGATGAATATGAAAATAATATAGGTGATTATTATACATCACTTACAACTGATAAAAGGTTTATTTCTCTTGAAAATGCTGAATGGGATTTAAGAGAAAAACATAAAGTTGATATAGTTTTAGATGAAGAAGACGACGATGATTTATATAGTGAAGAAACTGATGAAGAAATAGATGATGAAAATAAAGAGGACATGAGTGAAAGCGTTGAAATTACTGATGATGAGGTGGATTTAGACGACGAAGACGACATGGAAGATTTAACTATAGTAGATGAGGATGAGCTAGAAGAGGATATATAATCTTCTTTTTAGTTTTCCATATTGAAAATATAATATAATTATAGTATAATTTATATGTTTTGAAAGGATGAATCTTATGATAGAAAGATTAGAAAATATACAAAAAAGGTACGATGAAATAATTAAAGAACTAAGTAATCCAGAAGTACTTAGTGATATAAAAAAGACAACAGAGCTTAGTAAAGAACAAGCTTCTTTGAAGGAAAATTATGATGCATATCAAGAATATAAAAAAGTATTACAAAATATAAGTGAGGCTAAAGAATTACTTAAAGATCCTGAAATGTCTGAATTTGCTCGTGAAGAGTATAATGAAAATGAAGAGAAAAGAAAAAAGATGGAAGCAGATTTTGAAATTATGCTATTACCAAAGGATCCTAATGATGGTAAAGATGTTATAGTAGAAATAAGAGGAGCTGCTGGAGGCGATGAAGCTAATATATTTGCAGGAGATCTTTATAGAATGTATACTTACTATGCAATTAAGCAGGGTTGGAAAGTAGAAGAATTAAATTCAGTTGAAGGAGAAGCAGGAGGTTATTCACAAGTAGAATTTAAAATAAAAGGTGATAATGTTTATTCTAAATTAAAGTATGAAAGTGGTTCCCATAGAGTTCAAAGAGTTCCAGAAACTGAATCACAAGGTAGGATACAAACTTCTACTGCTACAGTTTTAGTTATGCCAGAAGTTGATGATATAGATATAGAAATAAAAGATAGTGATATTAGAATAGATACTTACTGTGCGTCTGGGCATGGTGGTCAAGGTGTAAATACAACTCCATCTGCAGTTAGAATAACTCATTTCCCAACCAATACGGTCGTAACATGTCAAAATCAAAGAAGTCAAATTCAAAACAAGGCAGAGGCTATGGAAGTTCTTAAATCTAGACTTTATCAGTTAGAACTTGAGCGTCAAGAATCTGAGTTGGGTAGTGAAAGAAGAAATAAAATAGGTACAGGAGATAGATCTGAGAAAATACGAACTTATAATTATCCACAAAATAGAGTAACAGATCATAGAATTGGTTTTTCAACTATGCAACTTGAAAAAGTTATGGATGGTGAACTTGACGATATAATAAATGCTCTTATTACAGAAGATCAGGCTAGAAAATTAAAAGCAGAATAAATAATACTCCTAGTTGGTGATTTAATGAATGATTTAGAGTATTTAAAAAAATATTACAAAGGTGATATAAATGTTGCAATAAAAAGGCTAAAGAATAATGAACCAGTTCAGTATATTGTTGGTAATGTAGATTTTTATGGTAACATTATAAATGTGGATAAAAGAGTTTTAATACCTAGATTTGAAACAGAAGGATTAGTCGAAATAGCTTTAAAATATTTATCTAATTCAAGTATTGATGTAGTTGATGTTGGTACAGGTAGTGGATGTATAGCAATAACACTAAAAAAGAAACTACCAAATATAAATATGGATGCAGTAGATATATCAAGTGATGCTTTAGCTTTAGCAAATGAAAATGCTAAATTAAATAATGTCGATATAAATTTTATACAAGGTAACATACTTGAACCGTTAACAAAAAAATATGATTGTATTATAAGTAATCCACCATATATAAGTTATGATGAAAAGATTATGGATATAGTTAAAAATAATGAACCTAATATTGCATTATATGCAGATGATAATGGTCTATATTTTTATAAAGAAATTTTAAAAAATTGTAAAAATTATCTTAAGAAACAATATTATATATTTTTTGAAATAGGTTATAATCAAGGCAAACAAATTAAAAATATAGCGTTAAAATATTTAAATAAGCCTTTTAAAATAGAAATAAAAAAAGATTTACAGGGATTTGATAGATATATAATTATTACAGGAAAAAATTGAAGTGTTAATAATAAATTTTAAAACTTATAGATTAAAACTTATAAATTTGATATACTAATAATGGTGATATGATGAAAGCCTTAATAACAGGAGCAAGTAGTGGAATAGGTAGAGATATTGCAAGAGAATTAAGTAAGAGGGGTTATGATTTAATATTAGTAGCGCGTAAAAAAGAATCTATGTATGAATTAAAAGAGGAATTAAATACTAATATTGAAGTAATAAGTATGGATTTAAGTATACAAAAAAATGTTATGGATTTGTATGAAAAAGTTAAAGATAAAAACATTGATATACTTATAAATGATGCAGGATTTGGACTTATTGGTTCTTTTAGGAAAACTAATTTAGATAAAGAGTTATCTATGATTGATTTAAATATAAAAGCACTTCATATTTTAACTAAATTATTTTTGAAAGATTTTATTGAAAGAAATAGTGGATATATATTAAATATATCATCTGCTTCAGCATTTCAGCCAGGTCCCTTGATGGCAACATATTATTCAACTAAATCATATGTATATAATTTGACTTTAGCAATATATGAAGAGTTAAAACATATGAATAGTAAAGTTCACATAAGTTGTCTATGCCCAGGACCAGTGGAAACTAATTTTAATAATGTTGCAAATTGTGAATTTAGGATAAAGGCTCTTTCAAGCGAATATGTGGCAAGGTATGCAATAGATAAAATGTTTAAAAATAAACTACTAATTATTCCTGGATTTAAAATAAAACTTGTATATATATTTGGTAGATTCGTTCCAAATAAATTAAAACTTAAAATAACATATAATATTCAATATAGGAAAACTAGTAATTATAAGTAAATAGTTGAATGAAAAGTAAATGTCATATTAACTAAAAAAAACAACAAATGTAAGAGAAAATGG
>CANQFF010000033.1 GCA_947598345.1 uncultured Bacilli bacterium | reverse complement strand
AGAATGCCAATAAATTATCTATTTAATTTTTGACTTTCTTTGGGGTAAGGGGAAGTCTGCCCTTTTTTGATTATTTATATAAATTAAATTTTATTTTTGTTTTCAGACTACCCTCCTTTTTAATAATAAAGAGTGACATTTTTAATCACTCTTAATAATTATCTCTTTGTCTTTTTCTAGTGTTTTTTATTCCTTCTTCTATCTTTTCTCTACGCCTAACTCCAGGTTTTTTATATCCTTCTTGTCTTTCTCTAACTTTTTTTAGGAGGCCGTCTCTTGCATTCTTTTGTTTCATAGTGCGAAGTGCACCATCTACATTACCATTTTTAACTATTACCTTTGACATATAATCCCTCCTTTCACAAATCTATCAGTATTATAACACCATATTTTAAAATATACAAGAAAAACTTTTATTTTTCAACCTTTTTAAATATTTTTGATATCAAATATACTCTTTAATTTTTCAAATTGACACTTATTTAGATATTTTGATTTATAACCTTCATCATTTATCATCTGTCTATATCTTTCTTCTTTTGATAAATCAGTGAGTAAATTTTTAATTTTTTTATTATTGCTATTTGGAAAAGAATTTATTATTTTTAAAGTTTGATCTATATCACAGAAAGTAACCGTATGGTATAATTTATATTTTAATTTTACACAAACAATAATTAATTTTTTCTTAGTTTTATAGTTATTCAATATAGGTATAATATCAGTTACATTTATGTAATATTTAGAGTTCAACCACTTTATTTTTATAATATTGTTATCATATACTAATTTTAATTTTTCTACACTCATAATAATCCCCTTATCTAAAAAGAGAGATTTTCATCTCTCATAATATGCAAATTGAACCACTTCCTATTATTCTAATATAAGTTCCCGTAATTCTTCCTGCTTGAATTAAGAAATCAAATATATAATTAACGAATGTGAGCCATAGTGGAATTGTTAATATTAATATAATAGTAAATATAATTTTTTTATAATTAAACTGGACAAACATTTCCTGTTATAGCACTTCTTATAGCTGTTCCTAAACTTCTGCCTAGTTCTAAAAGAGATTCAATTGATTTAGTAACTGCAGTAAAAAATGCTGTAGTTAACCAATTATTCCCACCATCTATATTTAATAATTCAGTTTTATTTAATTCTCTCATAATTACCTCCTAATTACATTTTAATGGTCTAACAATACCATCTATAACACCTATTAAAAATGTTACTCCTGCTGCAAGTCCTACTATAAAACCTAAACTAATCCCACCACCATTTATATTTTTCAATTCATTATCGCTAATACTTTTCATAAACCAAATCCTTTCTTTATTACTTTTTCTATTATTTCAAAAACTGTTGTTCTTTCTTTTAAAACATTTACAGATAATATATTGTTGTCAACTCTTAAATTTTCACTTAAATTTACAACTAAAGTTACTACTCCATCACTAATTTTAACTATTTCATATTTGTATGAATCATTTTTTATATATAATTTATCATTTTTATTAAATGGGAAATCACTTTCTTTTAATAATAAATTTAGATATGTCTTGTCATTTTCTATATTAACATAAGCTGTATACTTCTTATAAATATTAAAAGGTATTAGAAATAGTATCATCATCATAATAAGTAATATAACTAAAATTGTAATCCAAGATATTATAGCACTAGGAGTTTTACTTTCTAGTATTTTTGCAGAATTATTATAAATATCAATATTATCCATTTTTTCGTACATTTTTTACAACTCCATTCTCTATTTCTACCAAATTATCAAATAAATCCAAATTATCTAATCTATGAGAAATCATTATAATAGTTTTATCCTTAAAATATTTAAATACATTTTTTAAAATCTTTCTTTCTAAATTTACATCAACTTGACTAAGTCCTTCATCTATCACAAGTATATTAAACCTATTTAAAAGAGTTCTAGCTAAAACTATTCTTTGCTTCTCACCTCCAGATAAATTAAATCCATTCTCCTCTATTAGTGTATTAAACCCTAAATTAGAATCGGCTATTTCATCGACACAACACATTTTTGTAATTTTTAAAAGTTTAGAATGATTGTCACTACTAAAAATTAAATTATTATAAAGTGTATCATTAAATAATACTTCATTTTGGCTTATATATAAAATATTATCATTTATAGTATTTAATTTGTAATTATTTATGTCTATACCATTAATAAATATTTTATTATTTTCAACACTATAATATCTCATCAATAATTTAAATAAAGTACTTTTGCCACTTCCACTCTTTCCAACGATCATTACTTTTGAATTTTTTTTAATATTAAGATTTATATTTCTTAAAATATAATCTCTATCATTAAATGAATAACTCAAATTTTTAAAAATTATATCTCCATTTATACACTTTTTCACTATTCCATCGTTTTCTTTTTTATAGGTAACTATCTCTAATACTCTTTTTAGAGAAATTTTTGCTTCTTTTATAGTATAATCTAAGTTAATTATATTTTTTATGGGGTCTAGAAAATACACAAGCAAAGATGAAAAAGTAAGAAGAGTCCCAAATTCTAATTTTTCATCAGAAACTAAGATGCAACCTATAAAAATTATTATTATAAAACCAATATTATTTATTATATCCTTAAACAAATTTTGTATAAAATATAAATTCTGATAATTAAAAAGTTCTTTAAGTAATTTTACATATTTTTTTTCAAATCTACTTATAATACTACTTTCTATATGATTGCCCTTAACAGTTTCAAAACCACTTATCGATTCGACCATATAAGAAGTTGTCTCACTTTTTTTAACTTGAATTTTCTTTATATTATCATTAAAACTATTCCTAAATAAGAAGATAATTATAAAGTACAAAATAAGTATTATTATACCAATAGTAAATAGTGTAGTATTAATCAAGTATAATACAACTAATGAAATAATCGTTAACGGAAGATCCATAAAAATTGAAAGCGATACTTTGCTAATCATATTTCTTACATTATCTAAATCATTTATCCTAGATAATACATCGCCTGTTGTTTTATTTTTATAGTAACAATAAGGAAGTTTTATAATTTTATTATAAATACCTAATGTTAATTCAAGATCAAGTTTTTGATTTATATAAATTAATAACTTATTTCTAAAAAAATCAGATAATATTTTTAAAATATATATAAGAAAGAAGATACAAAAAATTAATAGTAGAATATACTTAGAATAAGTTGTTAATCCATTAATCATATACTCTAAATAAAAGCTTGTGATTATTGAAAATATTGTTATAAAGATTGATAAAATAAATAAATTTATTAAATTTTTTTTATGAGATTTTAGTAGACCTAAAACAAAATTTATTTGAGAGATATCTTCATTAAGTGGCAAGGTCTTTAGAGGATAAAAGGTTATTAAAACATTATTAAATATTTTTTTCATATCTGTAAAACTAATTTTTCTTATTTTATCTGCAGGATCCCCTATAATCATATATTTCTTTTTAAAATTTATTTCGTATATAACTATGAAATGTTTATAGGATTTATCTATTATAACATTTGCAATACAGGGAAGAATAAGATTATCTTCGTTAATATCTTCTAGTTCACATCTTATTCCTTTTGCATCAAAGCCTAAATTTATTAAAGTTTCTTTTAAATGATATGCAGTTGTACCATTTTTATTTGTTTTTGTCATTTCCATCAAAGTATTCTTACTTACATAACCTCCATAATACTTTATTATCATTTGTAGGCATGATACTCCACAATCTTTTATTTCATCCTGATTAAATATTGGATATTTTTTTATATTATCACCTCCTCAAATATATTATTCTATGTGAAAAAGCCAATCTCCTTTTTTTTACAAAAAAAAATACAAATTAATGTATTTATTTATATAATTTAACGAATACTGTCGTATCTTTAACCTTAAAATCTTTACTAGCATAAAAATAATGAGCTATTCTTCTTTGGTTACCAGAAGTAAGTTCTAAATAATCTATATCATTCTTTTTAACTAATTCATCTATTTTTTCAAATAATTTTGTCGCATATCCTTCTCTTCTATGTTCTTTTATAACTCCTAAATATCCTAAATAATAATATTTTTGATTTTTTATATATTCTTTTCTTTCTTCTAACATTGCAGATGCAATTATTCTATCATTATCTTTAATAATTAATACTTTATTATTTTTAATAATTTCTTTTACTGAATTTGAATCAATATTATATTCAAAAACTTCCTTTATAAAATTTATATATTTTTGAATATCTTTAATTGTTAAATATTTTACCTCTTTATTCATTTTATCTACTACTTTCTACAAATATTTTTCTTGTTATAAAATTATAAACCATAACTACTACAGTTGAAAATAATTTAGCTATCATATAATACATCCCAATCATATCAACCATTAAATACATCAATATTGAATTGATTATTAAACCTATAATACTTAATACTATAAATACTATGAAATCTTTTATTCCTTGTTTTTTATTAATATCAAAAACCCATTTTATACTCATTATATAATTAAATATAACAGATACACTAAATGAAACTATTGACGATATTAAATAATGAATTTTTAAAAATTCAGTAAGCATATAAAGAAGACCATAATCAATTATAAACGCTAATAAACCAACTATTCCAAATTTCAATATTTGTTT
The DNA here is from genome assembly GCA_947598345.1 of uncultured Bacilli bacterium. Classification (GTDB taxonomy): domain Bacteria; phylum Bacillota_I; class Bacilli_A; order RF39; family UBA660; genus UMGS1613. The sequence goes on along the minus strand of CANQFF010000033.1, from coordinate 6,158 downwards.
AATTAATTTTCTCATCAAGTTCCCTCAATAAATTAAGATATAATTCATACATTTGTCTATTCTTTTTAACTATAACTTGTAATATTATTCCAGTTATCCACAGTAAAATAGAAAGTGTAAGGCAAACTCCTGATACTATTAAACTAGGAAATTTTGGAACTAATCCAGTATTAAAATACTCTATAAATACTGGTACACCAAGTATTAAACAACATATTAAAAATAGTATTGAAAATAAGTTAAAAAACATAGCTGGTTTATATTCTTTAAACAAAGTTGCAATTGTTTTTAAAACTTTTAACCCATCACTATATGTATTAAGTTTTGAAAAAGATCCGTCGGGTCTATCCCTGTATGCAACTGGTATTTCTAAAATTTTATAATTTTTGTCAACAGCGTGTATTGTCATTTCAGTTTCTATTTCAAATCCTTTAGACAAAACTGGAAAACCCTTTACAAAATCATAACTAAATGCTCTATAACCTGTCATTATATCTTTGATATCATTATTAAAAAGCTTATTAATCAAAAACCTAACAATTCTGTTTCCAAAGTTATGGAATGGTCGCTTATTTTCAGTAAAATAAGTACTAGAAAGCCTATCACCTATGACCATATCAGCACGACCATTTAAAACAAATTCACACATTTGCTTAGCATTTAAAGCTGGATATGTATCATCACCATCTACCATGATATAACAATCAGCATCTATCTGTCTGAACATTGCTCTAATAACATTTCCTTTACCTTGTTTATACTCATATCTTACAATTGCTCCTGCTTTTCTTGCAAGTTCATCTGTACCATCAGTTGAATTATTATCATAAACAAATATATCTGCCTGTGGTAAAGCCTTTTTATAATCTTTAACTACTTTTTCAATTGTTTTTGCTTCATTATAGCAAGGTATTAAAACTGCAATTCTACTTCTTTTCATACATTACTCCTTTACATAATTAAAACACAAAGCAATACTTAGAACCATACTAAATATATACGGCATAGCATATCTAAAATATACATTTACTGGCGATGCTACGCAAACAAGTAAAACTATTAAACTAGGTACCAAATATACAATTCCACTATATTTCTTTTTATATATTAAATAAAATATTAATAAGAATAACACCCAAGTATTGAATCCTACATTTGAAATTAATCCTATAATAGGTATGTACGGAAATGATTTAGAAAATTTAGTTAAGACATCCCTCGTTTTATTTAAATTATTATAGTGATAATCAAATCCATCTTTAACTATTAGCGTCTCGTATTTGTAATAAACATACCAATTTGTCTTAAACGGATAAAAATAACCATATGTATTATTAATCGTAGCATCTATATAAGTAACAGGATCTTTAGTTAAATCTATAAACCAGTATTTAAAATATTCTTTTAAATCATCTTTTGTCGCATATTTATTATATTTATTTTTTACAGGATCACTTATTTCCGGTTCATATCTACTACCTAAATCGCTCATATCCAAAATTTTATCATACACTCTATATTCCTGCTCATCTAAATCATTATATTTCACATATCTTGCAGTTTGTTGAAACGGTATTGATAACATTTCTCTTACACTACCTTGTGTTATTTTAAATGATTTAAGTATTATATTATTGTAAGAAAAATTAAATGTTAAAAATAATAAAAATATAACCAATAATTTTTTAAAATTCTTTTTATTAAAAAATAAAATTAAAGGAAAGCTTAAAAGAATTATGTGAAATCCATTATTTCTAAATAAAACTATTAATATCAACAAAAATAACACCGATAATAAATTAATGTTACTTAACTTCAAATCTTTATTTTTTAATATATGGTATATGAATATTATATAAAGAATAATTAAACAAGAAAATATTACATCCTTAACTGCACTCATAGCATACATAGGAAACATAGGTATGAGTGCATATATAAATAAAGCCAATAATCTATATTTATAAGAAGTATTTATTTTCTTCATATATTTTATTGTAAACGATAATACACTTGACAATATTAATATCTGAATTATGCTATATATAAACAATCCTAAATTATCATTTCCAATAATATTTCCTATCTTTAACGAAGTACCAAGAAGTAAAGTATGTATAACTGGATGATGATTAGTTATTGTAACACTTGGATCTATCATAATAGAATAATCTGAATACTTATTTGGTATACCAAAATATTGTTTTATTTGAAAACTTGGATCTGGTGAAAGTATTATAGGATAAAAGGCAATTATATATGGTAACCATAATATAAGTATTACTATAATACTTACTATAAATGGGTATTTATCAAATATTTTTCTAAACCAACTTATATTTTTACTTTCTTTAAACTTAAATTTATCCATAAAATCAAACAAAAACAAAATAATAGTTCTAAATAGTATAAAAACAAAAATAAATACTATTATACTTTTTATTAAATTATTAAATACTAAGCTTGCATTACCTTTTTTCATGTAACTATTGCCTAATATTAATAATGATGAATAAATTAAACCAAGAATACTTACCGATATTTTATTTTTAAAATTTAAAATCTCTTTTAATTTCTTCATAGGCATCAACATAATTATAACATTAAAAAGTTATAATAGCAAAAATTTTTTTATATTACTCATGCCTTATACTATTTACACCTATACTAAAATAATCATCTGTTAAATTTCTTCTTTTATAATTATATAAATGCATTAAATTATCTTTTATTTTTATTTTATATTTATTTTTAAACCTATCTATTAAAAATCCATCTTTTTTATTATACTTTTTTAGTAAGTTATATTTACAAACCATTACTTCTTCGTTTGATCTTGTTATAACTTCTAAATTTGGATGAGCTTTATACCTATTTTCATATTCAATAATAAGATTTTTTATCTGATTGTATCCTAATTCATATGATAATGTTATTTTATTTACTCCTATAGAATGCAAATAAGCTACACTATATGAATTAGTTACATTAAGTGAAAAATCAGTATCAACATTTTTATATTTATAAACACTTCCAAGTTCACCGACTAATAACTTTACATCATAATTTTTTAAATGCTCTAAAACTCTACTAAGTTTTAATACACACTTTTTATCATTTATCTTGTTATATAAACTTTCATCTTCAACATAAATGACATCATATTTATCTTTAACCTCTAAATATTGTGTATAACTATCTATTAATACACTTTTTTCTTGTTTCTTTTCAAAATTATGCACAACAGTTTCATATTTACCTTTCTTGTATGCCTTTTTATACAATCTTTTATCATCTAAAGTGTGCATAACTTTTCTTCTAAGTTCATTTATTTTATCAATAGGAACAAATATATTAGAATCACTTTCTATAATTAAATCATCATACTCATATATAGTATCACCTAATTTGCTCAATTGCTTTTTAATTTTATCATAAGTTGTTTCACATTTAATAGCACTAGTAACTATATAATCACTTAAAATTTCTACCTTATTTTTATAATCAGTTACAGTAAATTTGATTGGTTTTCCTACTTTTAATATACATTTACCACTTATTTTTATCTTTTTATTTATAGAAATTTTATTTTGAATATATTTTAACTGTTCGTAATCAGTGGTTTTAACTACTACACTATTTTTACTTACTTTATCTTTAATAAAAAGCGTTATTATATCACCTTTTTGTGCTTGTTTTACTTTATTACTTCCCTTATATATTGCAGTTACTACACTACCTGTATCATTTTCACCAATTATTCTAATACCATCATTTATATTTAATTCATCTTCTAATTCAATAGTAACTTTATTATCTATGCACCTTAAAACTTTTCCTATTTTAATACCAATATGATTAGGTCTATAGGTATTAGTGTATAAATCATTATTTTCGTTAAATAAAAAACCTTTTGTAAATTGTCTATTAAATATTTTTTTTAAATTTTTAATATCGTCATCAGTTATATTTGTTTTACCATATCTAATATAATTATCAATAGCTTTTCGATAAAGTGATGTTACAAGATATACATACTCTGGTCTTTTCATTCTACCCTCTATTTTTAAACTATTTACTCCACTTTTTATTAATTCACCTATATAATCAAGTGTATTTAAATCTTTTGTACTTAACAAATATTTATCTTTATTTACTATTTTTCCATCTATTTCTAAGTCATATGGCTGCCTACAAGTTTGTGCACAAGTTCCTCTATTACCACTTCTACCACCTATAAGTGAACTCATCAAACACTGTCCAGAATAACTCATACAAAGCGCTCCAGCTACAAATATCTCTAATTCAATATTTGTTTTATCTCTTATTTCCCTAACTAATTCTATAGGAGTTTCACGAGCCAAAACGACTCTATTTACTCCTAAACTTTCACATAGTTTTACACCTTCAACATTATGAATATGTGCTTGTGTTGAAACATGTATTTCTAATTCAGGATAAATCTGTCTTACTAAATCAATCATACCTATATCTTGCATAATTAATGCATCTACATTATTTTTATAAAGAAAGTCTATATATTCTATAAATTTATTTACTTCATTATCATATATTAAAGTATTTACAGTAATATAAATTTTAACGCCATACAAATGACAAATCTTAATAGCCTCAAATATCTCATCTTTAGAAAAATTTTTAGCAAAACTTCTAGCTCCAAAATTTATTCCCGATAAATAAACTGCATCACATCCAGCATTTATTGCAGCTATAAGGCAATCCATGTTACCAGCAGGAGAAAGTAATTCTAAACTTGGCATAAACATCACCTAAAATATTATACCATGATTAAAGAACAAAAAGTCAAAATAAATTTTGACCTAAATGCCATCACTGGCATTTTTTTCTACTTCATAAAGACTTAGTCTCTCCATAGACCAATTTCGGATAGTCGCTACCCTATTATATTTTTTTCGTCAAAATTTTAATTGACTTGCAATTCCAAGTCTTTCTTCTTATATTTCTTTAACCCTTCAAACATTATATTTACACTTGCATTTATATCTCTTTCGTTTAAACTTAAACAGTTTGGACATTCCCACTTTCTTATTTTTAATTCTTTTATTTCTTTACAACAGTTATATTCATTTATATAATTTGGATATTTATTTAAGAAATAATTATAAATAAATCTTGAACAACCAAATGATTTTTCTATTAATATTTTCTGTTCTTAAAATTATTGTTCAATGATAAAACTAAATTTTTCATAGATTCACCATATTCATTAATAGTAATTGGAAAACCGAATTTCATTCTTAAATTCAAATCATATATGTTTGAAGCCTTACTAAGTGCATTTTCTGGTGTATCAGAATACCAATCAAAACTTTGTAAAATTTCTTCTTTATTTCCTAATTTAAAATAAGTTATTAAAGGACAATTTACTAAAGATTTACTATAATGATATCCCCTTAATAATCTTTGCAATTTTTCGGTTTCAATAATTTCTGATAATTTTTCTAACTTATTATTTATAATAGTTATTAATGATAAAATTTCTTCAAATGATTTAATTTCAGCTAATCGTTCTTCTAGGCAGTATTCATATAAATTTCCATTATAAGAATTGCTAACTAAGCAAGACATTCTTATAATAAAGGTTTCTAAACTATTTTCAGCATATAATTTTTATCGTATTTTTGTATATTTTTTTATTTTCTTTTATATATTTAAATAATAATTTCTATTACTATTTAAACAATTTAATACCTAGTTCTTTTTTGCAGATTAAAATTTTTTTCTCAATTTTAGCTATTTCTTTATTACCATTATCTAATGTCTCTAAATCAATTTCCTTTTGTTTGTTTAATTCTGCAATAATTTTATCATAATCAATATTATCATCACTATTTTTTAATATTAAAATTATAAACATTAAAAGACTTATGAAACATAATCCTATTAATATATAGAAAAGATAATTAGCTAGTGTCATTTAAAAAGCCTCCTAACTCTAACGAATACAGTTAAAAATGTTAGCTGTATTTTTTTCTTGAATAATACTCTTTTTTGCTTTTTTACCATTGTATTATATTTATCCCAATTAGTAACATATAAAATATTATATTTGTAATATTTCATTTTTTCTCTTTCTTCTATTATTACGAAAATAGAATAAACTAATAATATAATTG
>CANQFF010000032.1 GCA_947598345.1 uncultured Bacilli bacterium | reverse complement strand
ATTATACCAAAATGTCAATATTTAAAATAATTATAATTATTGCTTGAGAATAAACTATAGCGTATGTTATAATGAAAGTGGTGATAATTTGAAAGATTTATTTAAGATTATTTTTATGGTTGTTCTTGTAATAGTAGTATATTTATTCAAAGATAATATATCAAATTATATATATGATGAAATAATTTATAGAGGAAGTAATAAAGTATTAACCTATAACGAATATTATACTGAAAATAATTATTTATTCGTTCAAAACATAGATACATCTAGTGTAAATAATTATCAAGAATTATTAAATATGTTTTACAGTATTATTAATAGTGGTGACGATAGTTTTTCTTTCGATTGTAATTATGACGATTGCATAAGCCAAGTTAATAATCTTATTAAAGATGAAAAAATAATAGCAAATATAAATAATTTTGTTCATCCATATAATTCTTTTTCTTCTATAAATATCGATATTATGAATACTGGTAAAATTACTGTAACAATTAAAAAAGTTTATAGTGATGAACAAATCGATTTTATAAATGCTTATATAGATAAATTTATTAGTGAAAATATAAATAGTTCTATGAGTAATTTAGATAAAATTAAAGTGTTTCACGACTATATTATAAATAACACAGTATATGATGAAAACGGTCAAAATAGTCATTCATATACTGCCTATAATTTAATAACTACTGGTAAATCTATATGTGGTGGATATAGCGATATTATGGCAATATATTTAAATAAACTTGGAATTAAAAATTATAAAATTACTTCTGAAAATCATATATGGAATCTTGTTAATTTAGATGATAAATGGTTCCATTTAGATGTTACTTGGGACGATCCTATTGCAAGTGATGGAAACCAATATTTAATCCATAATTTCTTTATGATAACATCTGAAGAATTATTTAATCTAGATAAAGTTGAACACAATTATGATAAAAAAATATATATAGAAGCAAATTAACATAATAATGGTGGTAATATGAGATATGTAATGTTATTTTTAATAATTTTAATTACTGGTTGTAGTAATGATAAAGTAATTAAAAAAGAAGATATAAATGACAATGATGAACAGGTAATAGAAGAAGATATTTATGTAGACGATAATCCTATAGTTGTTGGAATATATGAAAATGATATAGATTTAGTAAAAGAATATAATACAAAAAAAGAATCTCTTAAAGATATTATTTTTAGTATATTTTATTCTAACGAACAAAGATTAGAAAATAATAATCAAAAATATAATTGGAATAAACTTTATAATCAATATAGTGATATAGATAATTACAAAATAGGTTTTTCTTTTTCTTTTTACTCATTTGATACTAAAATAGAAAAAAACATATTAGGTCCAGATACTTTTGCATTTAATCCATATTTTTATATATATTTATACGATGATATACACCAACCAGATGGTTCGTTTTATTCACATCTTGAAAATTCAGATGTAACTCAAGATACTATTTTTTCTTCTATAAAAATTTACTTAGTAGATGTAGATAAAATTACTTCCCCTATTGAATTTACAGTATTTACTTATGATGGTGAGGAAGATTTTGATGAATTAGGAAATTATAGAGGAAATAGTAAATATACTGTAACAATAAATTTAACATAAATAAAAGAAATACTAATCTTCATTATGTATTTCTTTTATTTTATCTTCTATTCTTTTTCCATATTCAATAGACTCATCATATACAAATTCTAACTCTGGAATATGTCTTAACTCTATTCTATCAGATAATGTCTTTTTTATAAATCCTTTAGCACTTTTTAAACCAATTAAAGTTTCTTTTATATCACCTAATGTTGTAAAATATACCTTAGCATAACTCAAATCACTTGTAACATCAACAGATGTAATTGTTACAAATTTAATATTAGGATTTTTAACTTCATTAGCTATTATAGTACTAATCTCTTTTTGCATTATACTATTAATTCTTTCATTTTTAACTGACATTATTTTTTTTCTACCATTTCATATGCTTCTATGATATCACCAACTTTAATATCATTAAAGTTTGTTATTGTAATACCACATTCTAAGCCTTTTTTGACTTCTTTTACTGAATCTTTTTCTCTTTGAATAGAATTAATCTCTCCATCATATATAACTGCACTATCTCTCAATACACGAACCTTTGAGTTAGATTTGATAATTCCATCTACTACATAACTTCCAGCAATGGTACCCACCTTAGAAAATTTAAATAATTGTCTAACTTCTGCATTACCCATTACTTTTTCTTCATAAATAGGATCTAGCATACCTCTCATAGCAGCTTCCATATCTTCGACAGCTTTATAAATTATATTATAAAGTCTTATTTCTACACCTTGTTCTTTTGCATAATCTCTTATTGAATTATTTGGTCTAATGTTAAATCCAATTATAATTGCATTAGAGGCACTTGCTAAAACTATATCACTTTCTGTAATAGCACCAACACTACTTCTAAGTACTTTTACTTTTACACCCTCTACTTCTATTTTTTCTAAAGAGTTTTTAACGGCTTCTGCAGAACCATTTACATCTGCTTTTACAATTACATTAATTTCTTTAATACCTTCTTGTATTTTTGCAAATATATCTTCTAATGATACCGTTCCTTTAGAATTATGTTTTAAATGCTCTTCTGTTTTTCTTGCCTCACCAATACTTCTTGCTTGCTTTTCAGTTTCAAAAGCCATAAATTTATCTCCAGCTTGAGGGGTATCAGAAAGCCCTGTTATTTCTACTGGTTGACTTGGAAGTGCACTTGTTATTTCTTCACCCTTATCATTTTTTAGAGTTCTAACCTTACCATAACTAGTTCCAACAACTATTGGATCACCTAACCTCAAAGTACCATTTTGAACTAATATTGTTACAACTGATCCAACTTGTTTATCAAGTCTTGATTCAACAACACTACCACTAGCATATCGCGCTGGATTAGCTTTATATCCTTCCATTTCAGCTACAAGTAAAATACTGTCAAGTAATTCATCTATTCCTTCACCTGTTTTAGCACTTATCTTAGCATATATAGTATCTCCACCCCAAGTATCTGGAGTAAGACCATAATCTGATAATTCACTCATTATTTTATCTGGATTTGCTCCAGGTTTATCAATTTTATTTATAGCAACAATTATAGGAACTGAAGCTGCTTTTGCATGATCTATTGCTTCCTTAGTTTGAGGCATTACACCATCATCAGCTGCAACTATTATTATTACTATATCTGTTATACTAGCACCCCTAGCACGCATTTCAGTAAATGCTGCGTGACCTGGTGTATCTATAAAAGTAATAAGTTCATCTTTAACCTTAACCTGATAAGCACTTATCGCTTGAGTAATTCCACCTGCTTCTCCTTCTGCTACATTTGTTTTTCTTATTGTATCTAGTAAAGTAGTCTTTCCATGGTCTACGTGCCCCATTATTGTTACAATAGGAGGTCTTTTTACCAAATCTTCTTCTTTATCATTTATCTCAAATTCTTCAAATTTAGTTTCATCTATTATTTGTTCTTTCTTTAACTCTTTACCATACTCAGATACTAATAATTCAGCATTATCAAAATCAACTTTGTTATTTACTGTAGCAAGAATACCCAATAAAAATAATTTTTTTATAAGTTCACTAGGACTTACATTTAGTAATTTTGCTAAATCAACAATTGTCATTCCTTCTTTATAAGTAATAATATTTTCATCAATTGAAGGTCCATTACTTATAAGTTTTTCTTTATTTTTATACATTTCTTTTTTCTTTTTAGCAAGTTCTTTTTTGTTTCCTTTGTTTTTATTTATGGGTTGTATTTGTTTCTTTTGTTTTGTGTTTGTTGTAACACTTTCCTTCTTTTTATTTTCCTCTTCTATAAGTTGTTCTTCATATTCTAAATCCGAATCGTCAAGGAAAGCAATTTGATTATCTAATTCTGTTATTGCTTCTTCATCTAATTCATCGTCCTGTGATGACGCATTTATATTTAATTTTTTACATAAATCTAATACCTCATTTACAGTTTTATTTACATCTTGTGCATATTCAAGTACACTCATCATAAAAACACCCTCTTTCTATATTTTTCTAATATTTACTCCTGCCTCCATTAAAAAATTTAATGATAATTCATCTGAATAATCTTTATCATAGACAATTTCTGTTATCCCACTACTAACTAAAAGCTTAGCGCATATATGACACGGAAATGTCGTTATATATGCTACAGAACCATCTATTTCAACACCATTTCTAGCAGCTTCACTGATAGCTAATTGTTCTGCGCAAACTGCTCTACAAATTTCTCTTCTCTCACCACTTGGTATACCAAGTTGATCCCTAATACAACCAATTTGAGTACAATCCTTAACTCCACCTGTTACATTATTATATCCTTGTGCGACAATCTCACCATTTTTTACAAATACTGCACCAACTTTAGCTCTCAAACAAGTAGATTTTTTTGCTTGTTCATAAGCTTTTTCCATATAATATTTATCTATATATTTAGAGTTCAAGAGTCACCTTTTTACCAGTTGGTTCATATTTTTTATATTTAACGCCACAAGTATCAAATAATTTTTTAGCTGCAATATTTGGATCAGTTCCATCGTATTTATCAGATAAATATATTACTTCATTTATGCCAGATTGAATAATAGCTTTAGCACATTCATTACAAGGAAATAATGACACATAAATTTTACACCCTCTAACAGATGATGTTGTATTCAATATTGCATTAAGTTCAGAATGACATACATATGCATATTTTGTTTCTAAAAAACTGCCTTCCCTTTTCCAAGACATTTCTTCATCTGAAAATCCGATTGGCGCACCATTATATCCTAAAGATACAATCCTATTATCGGAATTTACTATACAAGCGCCTACTTGACTATTAGGATCTTTACTTCTTTGTGCGGAAAGAAGAGCTATTCCCATGAAATATTCATCCCATGTTATATAATCTTCCCTTTTCATAACTAACCTACCTTACCTTTCAATTCTTCATATATAGTATCTGGAACTTCTACCTCTAACTTTTTATTTAATATTTTAGTCTTTTCAGCCTTTAATATTACATTCAAATCTTTCTTAAGATAAGCTCCTTTACCATTAGATTTTCCCGTATCATCAACAATTACATCACCTTGTGGAGTTCTAACTACTCTAATAAGTTCTTTTTTTTCTAACTTTTCACCAGTAACAACACAAGATCTCATCGGTATCTTCTTCATATTTCACCTACTCTAATATATTTATTCCTGCTTCTTTCACTTGATCCATTGTTTTAATATCTATTTTATAATGTGTTAATCTACTAGCTAATTTTATATTTATACCTTTTTTACCTATAGCAAGACTTAAATTTTTATCGTCAACTACTACCATACTCTCTTTTTCTTTTTCATCAGTAATAAATACTCTCATATCTTTAGCTGGAGAAAGAGCATTTTGTATAAATTCTATAGGATCTTTCGAATACTTAACTATATCTATTTTCTCTTGTCCTAATTCTTTTAATATGCTTGCTATTCTAGTACCCTTTTCACCTATACAAGCTCCTATTGGATCTACATTACTATTTTCAGAATAAACAGCTATTTTAGTTCTATTTCCTGCTTCACGAGCAACACTATAAATTAATACAGTACCATCACTTATCTCTGGTATTTCAAGTTCAAACAATCTTTTTATAAAACCGTAATGCTTTCTAGATAAAAGTATTAATGCACCTTTTGAATTAATATCTACTTTACTAATATAAACTTTAATTGTCGAACCCATTTTAATTTCTTCGCCTGGAATAATTTCATTCTTAGGTAACAAACCTTGAGTTTTTCCTAAATTTATATAATAATTTTTTTCATCTTCCATCTCTACTGTACCAGACATCATTTCATCTTGTTTCTCACCAAATTCTGTTGCGATATTATTTCTTTCAGCTTCCCTAACTTTTTGTATTATAACTTGCTTTGCTGTTGCTGCTGCTACCCTTCCAAAATCAGAAGGAGTAACTTCTTCTTCTATAGTTTCACCAACCTCTATACTAGGATCAATTTTTCTAGCATCCTCTAAAGTTATATATATTTTTTCATTAAATACAAATGGGCGATACCTAAATTCTTCTGGTAAATCTTCTAGATTTTCATCCTCTAATTGTTCTTCTGTTAATTCCTCTTCTTCTCTCATTGGAATTTTATCTTCATCTAAAGACACTTTATGATTTTTATCAAGGACTACAGTTTTAAAAGAAAATAGTCTAAATGTAAAATTATCTTTATCAAATTCAACTCTTACATTTGATAATCCTGTATTTTTTTTGTAAGCACTAGTTAACGCAAGTATCATAGAATCTAAAATATATTCTTCTGACATTCCTCTTTCCTCAAGTAATTCAAGTGCTTTTTTAAATTCTTTACTATTCATTTTCCTCACAACCCTTCTCTTTTGAACATACATCTAATATGTAACTATCTTTAATTAAATCTGCTTTATCTAATATCGGATCTATAATACGAGTTACCTTTACACAATCTTCTACATCTATTATTCCGTTTTTATCAATAACAACTCTCAAAAAATTATTATTATCTTCTTTTTCATATAATAACTCATCTATTATATAACCTTCTTTATTTATTTCACTTTCTATTAACTTTCTAACTTCGCTTACAATATCCATAATTTTCCTCCTAATTAACTTAAAGAGTGGGTTAATCCCACTCTTGTTTGAAATGTATAAAACACTTGAACAATATAATTATAGCATACTTTTTTTATTTTTTAAAACTTTTTTTATATATTTTATAAAAATTTGGTATAATATAGTAGACGGTGATGAAATGAAAAATATAAATATTAAAAATATAAAAAATGCACTGATTGGAATATTTGTTATTGCTTTATATATGTTTGCATCCTCAATGCCAGTATATCTATTAAATTTTTTAGGTATCAATTATATTTCTTTAACATTAATTCAAAGGGCTATTTATTTAGTAAGTTATCAAGCAGTACTTACTCTTATAATAATATATATATATAGAAAAGATTTTATTCCTAATTTAAAAGATTTCATAAAAAATAATATACAATATTTTAAAAAATACATAAAGTATTGGTTTTATATACTAGCTTTAATGTTTATTAGTAATATTATAATAATAAATTTTACAACTACTAATATTTCAAATAATCAAACAGATATAATTGCAACTTTAAAAGCAGCACCTATTTATACATTTATTGTAACTGTAATTATAGCCCCTTTCCTAGAAGAATTAGTATTTAGGTTATCTTTTAGGAAAATATTCGCACACACAGATACATTATTTATTTTAGTATCAGGACTTGTATTTGGAAGCATGCATGTTATAGGAAATTTTAATAATTTAATAGATTTACTTTTTATAATACCATATAGTATTCCTGGGTTAATATTTGCATACATATATTGTAAAAGTAAAAATATATGCGTTCCAATAAGTATTCATTTAATCCATAACGGTGTTTTAATGATGTTACAAATATTGATTACATTCTTGCCACATTAAAAATAAATTAGAAGAATCGGTTGTTTATACCGATTCTTCTTTAAATAATACCTCACTATCATTTAATTCAAAGGATATGTATCTAACATCAGTTACTTCCATATTTTTATTTAATCCTTTAAATTTTGATTTAATTCTTTTAAAAATTTCTATAGCTTTTTTATTTGGTTTTGGGGCTACTATAGTAGGATGAACAAATATTTTTATGTCATAAGTTGGGGCGATGTAATCTTTAATCCAATTTATGTATTTATATAATTGATTTTCTATATAATCTACTATTTGTTCATCTTTTAACTCACAAATAACTAAATCTATTTTATCGTCACTACTTTGTATAAAAGCAATATCTATGCTCTGCATTCCAACACCACAAGAGACCTCATTCCCTATCCAAGTTATTTTATTAGAATTTATATGTAAAGGTTTTATATTTTCTAAATTTTGTAAAATATAAGCTTGTAGAAAAGCTTCAAAAGAATTATTTTTTTTATATTTATATAATAATCTATTAAAAATATCTAACGGTTTTTTTACTCCACTATACTCAAGTTTACTATTAAATTCACATATACATTGATTTTCTGAATCAAAAGTAAGTCCATTATCACTGTTTAGTATATTATCATTTTTTTGTCTTATTTTATTCATAATAAGGTTGTATTCCCTATCAGTTATCATAGTACATCCACGGTTAGCTTTTAATTTTCTATAAATTAGACTCCAACACATTTCATATGGTTTATTAATATTTTCTAATGAATCTAAACATTCTCTTTCTGTTACTCCGACTGAATATACTTTATCTGGTACTATTTGTATTCTAAAAATTAATTTTTTACCTAAATCTTCTTTTAAATAATCATCATCACTTAAAAATGCACTACCTACGGCTTTAAAGCCTCCAAAGAACATACCCTCATGTTTTTTTGATTGTTGTAAATAAAAAATTATATCATCATCAGGTCTTATTCTTGAAACATCAGCTATCATAGAAACTAATAGTCTTTCTATCGAAGGTTGAATATCTGTAGAATTATTCAAAAAAGTTGCATCATATTCTTTTGCACCTGTACCAGCAAATAAATTTTCCAAATGAGTTTTAAATGATGTATCATCTACGATAAATACATGAGCCATATTTCACACCTTCGTGCCTTATTCACAATAATTGCCTTTAGTATATGTTATATAGAATTTACTTAGTATTAATCCACTATCCACACCATATTCAGTTATAGTTACATCTTGAGAGTGATCATAGTAATATTCTTGATCATTGCAAGTAACTTTTTCATATTTATCCATAATTTTATCCAATTCTTTTTTTATAATAGTTGAACTTCTAAGTGTTTTAAATGTTGCTGAATACATACAACACTCACTATCTATACTTGACAATTTTGGTATTTCTAAACTTATTAAAGAAGCACCCATAAATTCTTTTTTTGTTCCAAGCGGAACAAATTTTAAAATTAAAATTGAAACTAATAATATAACAACAATAGAAAATATAATTGCTTTCTTCTTCATACTCTCACCAAAATAATTATATAATAGTTAATAAAAATAATCAATACTATTTTCTTATTGTAATTAAATCTTGTTCTTTTATATTACCTATCAATAAAGAACTATTTTTATCGTGTTTACTATAATTTACATTTACTTCCTTTTCATCAAAATTGGCATAGCAATATTTACAAAAATGTTTACATGAATTATATGCCCCTAAATCAACCATTTCAACGCAATTACAATTTTTATTATTTCTAGCATTCCACTTTTTAAAATTAGTTTTACCAGTTAATTTAAACGCTAAATTACCTCCCATGCAATCATTTCTTATAAAACCATATTGAGTCAAATTTTCTTTTTCACAACAAGTTTGAACTTCCATATTGTACTTTCTTGCACTATTACTTAAGTTTATACCAATTTGTTTATAATCATTTTCATCAAATTCTTTTAAGTTTAAAATTTTAAAATTGTTTTTAACATTTTTATATTCATCTATAAAAGATACTATAATATGCTTTACATATCCATTTAATAATTTGCACATATTATCAAAAGATTTTATATGATATTCTAAATTATACCTATTATTTAATAATATTGGATCATATCTAACATACACATTTTCAATACCTATTATATTAGATATTTTTTTTATTGCGTTTATTATTTCTCCTTTTGGAGGAAGATTAGGCTCTAAATCTTTTTTATATGGAGTTAATGTTATGTGAAATATGATTGGTTTATCTATAAGTTTTAGATACTTTATAATCGGTATTGGGTTTTTACTACAAAATAATATAGCATCTACATCTTTAAAATATATTCTATTTACATTTTTTGGATAATATGGATTTCTAACATCTACAAAACCTGCTTTATATCTATTCATAAACCACTCTGAATAAAAAGCTGGAATATCTGTTCTTCCACTAACATTTAATATCATATTTTACACTTCTTTCATTGTCTAAATATTTACACTATTTATAGTTATTATATCATAACCGTCCTATTTAGTTTATAGTTAATCGAGTTTTGAACAAAAATAAGAAACGACTTGTAAAAAAGTTATTTTTATGTTATGATGTATTTGTCAAGGAAACTTGCATAAAAAAAGGATACATTTGACTCTGCGAATCAAATGTTATCCCTTATGGGTTGCATCTGAAATCAACTATTGTTGAAATCAG
Source organism: uncultured Bacilli bacterium (assembly GCA_947598345.1). GTDB lineage: Bacteria > Bacillota_I > Bacilli_A > RF39 > UBA660 > UMGS1613. The sequence continues at coordinate 846 of CANQFF010000032.1, read as the reverse complement.
ATGTTTTTATTATCTAAATAGTAAGATGATTACTACAAAGAATAATAGCAGAATTATAATAAATAGAGAAAGCTCTTTTTGTCATAATAAACCACCACCTGACAAAGCAATTATATCATATGAGCAAATGTTTGCAAAAAGCTTTTTTTACCAAAAAAACAAAGAAACAAAAGATAGACACACAAAAAAGTATCTATCTTTTATATAAATAGAATATATTTAGAAATCAACTTCAATAGAAACAGGTGTCATCCTAATATTACAATTAGGACAAATAAAAATGGGGGCACCTAAATCATGAAAAGAACAGTTAATCATTTTATGAACTTCTTTATCAGCGTTAGGACGCTCGATAGATAGGGTATTCTTACAATTGGAATAAAACTCATTCCAATGATCATTAAAAAATTTTAGCAATAATACCAGTTGATTTATAATTGTTTTGATTTTCCATAATAATGAAACCATTATCATCAAATTTATTCTCGTCTACAATATTTGTCTTTGCCCAAGTATTGAACTGAGTAATATTCATATGTTCCATATTCATCACTATTATAATTATACAATAAATTTTATTTATTAGGAAAGCGCTTGGTAATAAAAAAACTCTTTGCAAACATTTGCTCATATGATATAATTGCTTTGTCAGGGTGGTGATATGATGAACATAATAAGAGGTTATATATTTAGATTATATCCAAACAAAGAACAGAAAATATTAATAGAAAAATCATTTGGTTGTTCAAGATTTATTTATAATTATTTCTTAGATAAATATCTAAATTATATAAATGCATATAACTGTTGTAAAGAAGTAAAAGAATTAACAAAAGAATATGATTG